>CAYQMY010000158.1:0-5391 GCA_964418735.1 uncultured Oscillospiraceae bacterium
TCCCTCGCAGGGAAATTAAAATCTATTTTTCCGGGAATTCACTTCTCGGAAAAATACCTCAGCCCGCGCAAACCGTGCGCGACCGGGGGTATCGCGGCTTTAGCCGCGTATCTAGGGGGAATTGGATTCCCCCTAGAAGCTAAGCTTATTTGTGCTCCCTTATTACCCGTTCAATAATTCCTACTGCCTCGTCAAGTATAGGCTCGGTATGCGTAGCCATAAGGCTTGTGCGAAGCAGGCACTCGGTCGCGGGGGTTGCGGGGGGCAGAACGGGGTTTACATATACGCCCTCGTCGTACAGGACCTTCCCAATAATCAGCGTTCTAGTCTGATCGTATGTGTAGAAGGGGATTATCGGCGTTGCAAAGCCGGAATCGCGAACATCGAGGCCGCTTTCCTTAAGACGCCTTCGAAGATAAGTAGAAAGCTCAGCCAGCCGCTGTACCCGCTGCGGCTCCTTCTTGATAACACGCAGGGCGGCCAGCGCGGAAGCGCAGTTGGAGGGTGGGATGGAAGCTGAGAAGATAAACGGCCTTGAGGTGTGCTTGACATAGTCGATGATGTATTTTTTCGCTGCCATAAAGCCGCCGAGGCTGGCGAGAGATTTGCTGAAGGTTCCCATAATTATGTCAACCTTGCCCTCGAGCCCGAAGTGGCTTGCCGTGCCTCTGCCGCCTTCTCCGATAACTCCTAATCCGTGGGCGTCATCAACCATTACCGCGGCATTGTACTTTTCGGCAAGCGCGACGATTTCGGGGAGCTTCGCAATATCGCCGCTCATACTGAACACACCGTCGGTTATTATAAGCTTGCCGGCATCTAGCGGCAGCTTCTGAAGCTGCTTTTCAAGATCCTCCATGTCGCTGTGCTTAAAGCGTATCGTCTCGGCATAGCTGAGACGGCAGCCGTCGTAAATGCTTGCGTGGTTTTCTCTGTCGCAGAGTATGTAGTCGTGCCTGCCTACGATGGCGCTGATTATCCCGAGATTCGACTGAAATCCGGTTGAGAAGGTGGTCACGTCCTCCACACCAAGAAAATCAGCCAGCTCCTTCTCAAGCTCTATATGTAAGTCAAGCGTTCCGTTTAGGAACCTTGAACCGGAGCAGCCTGTCCCGTATTTCTCCAGCGCCTTTAAGCCCGCTTCAATTACCTCGGGATGTACCGTAAGGCCGAGATAGTTGTTGGAGCCGAGCATGATGCGGCGCTTTCCCTCCATTATTACTTCCACGTCCTGCTTCGACTCGAGCTCATGGAAATAGGGATAAATACCCGCGTTGATAGCGTCGCGAACTGCAGTAAAATCTTCGCATTTTTTAAACAGAGTCATTTAATCGTTCCTCCCATTATACTGATCAGTCAAATATTAGACTTGAGTAATTTAATAAATTCAAACTATATAATAACATAGATTGGGAAAAATGAACAGAAGAATGAGGCGATTTCCAAAGAATTTCCGAGCTATTTACTTTTTGCGTGCAATTTGATAAAATAATTTATTATTTTTAACAGCACAAAAATCATCTTACAGGACAGGCATATGAAACGAAAGATTGTAATTTTATTAAATCTACTGCTGATTATATCCATCGGAGCTTCCTGCGCCGCAAAACCGAAAAGCGCACAGGCGCAGATATTTGCTATGGATACCGTCATGTCCCTGACCGCATATGGGAAAAACGCCGAGGAGGCAGTGGCGGCGGCGACGAGGGAGATAAACAAACTGGACAAGATGCTTTCGGCAACTGACCCGGACAGCGAGGTGTCAAAGATAAACGCCTCGGCAGAAAGCGCTGTGCCGGTGTCGGAGCCTGTTCTTAAACAGATCGCTGTTGCAAAAGAGGTATATCAAAAAAGCGGGGGAGCCTTCGATATTTCGATTCTGCCGCTTTTGGAGCTGTGGGGCTTCGGCACAGAGAAAGCACATGTGCCGTCCGATAGTGAAGTTTCGCAGGCAATGTCAAAGCTGAGCTTTATGGGCGTAGAAGCTTCGGACTCATCTGTAAAAATACCGAAGGAAGCAAAGATAACGCTGGCGGCTATAGCAAAGGGATATACCTCTCAGTACCTTTATGATTTGTTCAGGACAATGGGCGTAAGCTCCGCAATCGTTTCACTCGGCGGAAACGTACAGGCTGTCGGGACAAAGCCGGACGGCTCAAAGTGGCGTGTCGGGGTACAGGACCCAATAGATTCTACAAAGTTCTTGGGCACGCTAGAAATTGCCGACCTTGCAGCTGTAACTTCCGGCGGATACCAGCGCTATTTCGAGGAAAACGGCGTAAGGTACCACCATATACTCGACCCGAAAACAGGAAGGCCAAGCGAAAGCGGGCTTTTGTCCGTTACGATAGTCTGTCAGGACGGCACGCATGCTGACGCTCTTTCCACCACGCTTTTTGTGCTGGGAGAAGAAAAGGCTATAGATTATTGGCGCAGCAACGGCGGATTTGAGGCGATTTTAGTAACAAATGACGGGCGTGTCGTGGTCACGGAGGGCATAAAAAACAGCTTCTCTTTGACCGGTTCCTATGAGCTTCAATACGCGGGAAAATGAGGAATGAAATGAGAAAGATATCCAGCATTAAGCTGATTATTATCTTTGCGGCGCTGGTTATCATATCATCGGCGTCAATTCTTATTATGTCTGGGCGCTCACAGGCTGTGCTTACAGCCGAGATATATTCCGACGGGCAGCTTTTGCATTCAATAGATCTTAATCAGGTTGGGGAGAGCTATACTATTGAGCTGCCTCACAATACGGTGCTGGTTGAGCACGGTCAGATATCCATGAAAAGCGCCGACTGCCCCGATCAGGTCTGCGTTAAGCAGGGCCCGATAAAAAATGAGGCTTACCCTATAGTTTGCCTCCCGAACAAGGTTGAGATAAGGATAACGGATAAGGCCAGTATAGACGCGGTGACTGGGAGGTAGGACATGAGTACGAAGCGGATAACCTCTATCGCGGTGCTGACGGCAATAGCGCTCACTATTTTCATAGCCGAGGCGCAGATTCCGGTTCTGATTGCCGTGCCCGGCATTAAGCTGGGACTTTCAAATATAATTACTCTCGTGGCGGCTTATCTGCTCTCAAGGCGGGACGCGGGGATAATTTTGATGCTGCGCATTTTCCTTGGCAGTGTTTTCAGCAGCAGCATGCTGACGTTCTTCTACAGCGCAGCCGGTGGGCTGTGCGCATTTGCAGTTATTTGTATTATGTATAAGCTGTTCGACGAAAAGCAGATTTGGGCCGTAAGTGTTATTGCCGCCATGGCCCATAATATTGCCCAACTTCTCGTGGCGATTGCGATAATGAACTCGCCGGATATCATATGGTTTACGCCGTGGCTTGTTATCGCCGCTGTTGTAACAGGGACATTCACGGGCATCGCGGCCCAGCTTTCCCTCGCGAGACTCAAAAAGATCTATATTAAGTAACGTAAACAAATAAAAACCGAGGTTTCTTATGGCATTGGTATCAATCAGAAAAACAGAAGATTACAGTCAGGCTAAGGTGGACTGCGCAATAGCACAGCACTTTGAGGCGCTTAAGGTAGAAGACGACCTGCGCCCCGGTATGAAGGTGGTAATAAAGCCGAACCTTGTAAGGGCGATGCGTCCCGAGCACACGGGTACGACACATCCCAGCGTAGTTCTAGCTGTCGCGAAATGGCTTCGTGAGCGCGGAGTTGAGGATATAACTATCGCTGACAGCCCCGGCGGGCCGCATATTGCGGCAAATCTGAAGTCGGTTTATTCCGTATCGGGACTTAAGGCACTTGAGGGAGTGGCGAGCCTCAATTTTGATCTCGGCTGGCGTGAGATAAAATGCCCCGAGGGCTATAAAAACATAAACTTTAATGTTATAAATCCGCTCGCGGACGCGGATTATATTATCAATGTCGCAAAGCTGAAGACGCATTGTATGACCACTCTTTCAGCAGGGATAAAAAATATGTTCGGCGCGGTTCCGGGCCTTCAAAAGCCGGAGCTTCACTATAAGTACCCAAACCCGAGGGACTTTTCGAATATGATACTCGAGGTTGCGGGAACGGTTATGCCGAATATTACGGTAATTGACGCTGTGGAGGCTATGGAGGGCAACGGGCCGACCTCGGGCACGACGCGCTATATCGGACTGATGCTCTCGTCCCGCGATATATACGCTCAGGATTATATCGCGGCGAAGCTTATCGGCCTTGAGCCCGAGAGCGTTGATATGCTGAGCATAGCAATAGAGAAGGGTCTTCTGAAACCCGAGGAAATAGCAATCGAGGGGGAAGCCTTCGCTTCTCTTGAACCGCCCTTTGAGCTGCCAAAAAGCAAGAAGCCCGACTTTATCGACTTTTTGCCGAGGTTTATTAGGAAGCCTGCTACAAAGATTGTCGGAGCACTTTTGAAGCCTTTGCCCGTGCTGGAACAGGAAAAATGTATCGGCTGTGCAAAGTGCGCCGAAAGCTGCCCGCCTAGGCTTATAACGATAAAGGAGGGCAAGGCGGCGCTGCCAGTTAAGGGCTGCATTTCCTGCTTTTGCTGTCAGGAGATGTGTCCGGCCCACGCGATAAGAGTCGAATGTAAATTCAAGATAAAAAAGTGAAGCGCGGACATATTTCCGCACTGGGTGCATAAAGAAAGACGGGGAGGGTTCCCCGTCTTTTTGAATTTATTTGACCCATCGGTGTGATAATAGAGAAAACAACTAATCAAACCAGAGGCATTATGAAACTGATTATAAAAAACCCAATAATAAAAAATGTCGTAAAGCACCTGCCGACGCTGCTTCTCGTAATAATAATCTTATACGGAGTGGTGTCGGGCAGGAGGTTTGACGTGGAAAGCCTTTGGCTCTATACCCCGAGAGGATACCTTGCGGCAGCTATATTTTTTCTTGTTGTATACGTGATAAAAAGCCTGTCCTTTCTTATTCCCATTGTTCTCGTATATATTGCCGTCGGCACAATTTTTCCGCCGCTGGCGGCGCTTATTATTAATTTAATCGGCGCGGCAATAGTGATGACAATACCTTACGTGCTCGGTTACAATTACGGGGCGGGGCTGTGGGGCACGCTGCTTTCGAGGTTTCCGAAGGTTGAGAAGTTTATAAAAAGCAGGGAACACAGCAGCTGGTTTGTATCCTGCCTGCCGCGCACAATAATATTTGTGCCGCTGAAAACCGTCAGCGCCTATCTCGGTTCGCTGAAAATTCCGTTTAGCAAATACCTGCTCGGGAGCCTGCTGGGGCTCTTTCCCCTTCTGGTATCGGTGACGCTGATCGGCTCAAATATTACGGAGCCGAAGTCGCCGGAGTTTATAGTTTCCGCCATAGTGGCGGCAATATCCGCATGGTCGTCAATAGCCGTCTATGTCCTTCTTGAAAGGCGCAGTAAAAGAATC
>CAYQMY010000159.1:0-1320 GCA_964418735.1 uncultured Oscillospiraceae bacterium
GCGGCTATATCCTCCATGTCGTCCTCGTCCGCGCCGGTCTTCTTTACCATTTCCTGAGTGACAACTACAGTCGCGATTTTGCCGCCCCTGCCGTACTCAAGGTTGCTGAGAATTTCGGATTCAAGATTTACTCTAGCCTGCGTTTTTGTGCGGAACAGTCTCTTGTTTATTTCGGCGCCGGGAGCACCGGCGTCTATAAGCTCTGAAGCAACGCGGTGAGTCCTCGCGGTTGTATTGCCGTAGCGGAAACAGCCTGTGTCGGTGGTTACGGCGATAAATAGCAGCGTTGCCGTCTCTTTGCTGACCGTGCCGAACATGTCCTTAAGCAGCTCATAAACCGTCTCCCCGCAGGAGGCGCTGGAGGCGTCTAAAAGCGTATTTTTCGCAAAGCCGGTGTTGGACGGGTGATGGTCGATTGCAAGGTCGATTTTCCCCTTATACTCCTCGGCGTTGGGTGGGAAAAGACCCTCGGCGGCTATATCTGCGGATATGATATATTCAGCCTTAAAATTCTCAGACCAGTAAGGCTCCGTGTAGCTTGAATATCGGCGTGTAACCTGATTGTTGTAAAGAACATAGGCCGTCTTTCCGGCTTCCCTGAGCGCGTTGCAGAGCGCCGAGGCGCTTCCGAGGGTATCTCCGTCGGGGCGAACATGCGTCAAAATAAGAAAGTTATCCCTTTCCTTAAGCCAGTTCGAGGTCTCACTTATCGTCATCGAGGTTATCTTCGGTAATGCTGAGTCCATTTCCTGTGTCCTCCTTAGGGATGTCCAGTGAATTTAAGATTTTGGAAATATAAGCTCCCTGCTCTATCGACTTATCGAATACAAACTGAAGCTCGGGCGTGTAGCGCAGATCGAGTATCGAGCCGAGCTCATGCCGTAGGTAGCCGGAAGCGGATTTGAGTCCCTTCATCAGCTCCTTTTCGTTTTCAGCGTTCAGCGCACTGATGAACACCTGTGCATAGCGGAGGTCTCCTGTCGTTTTTACGTCGGTTATGCTTATCATGCTTTTCGCCACTCTGGGGTCCTTGATATTTCGCAGGAGATTTGCAAGCACACGCTGTATGTCGTCGTTCGTGCGCTCTATCCTGTTGTTAGCCATAGGAAAACATCCTTTCTAATTTAGTGAAGACTAAATCATAAGTAATCACTGATTTAGTCGCGTTGGATGGATGAGCGAGAGAAATTTTCGTCAGTTCGTCAAAAAAACGCAGGAAATACTATGTGTATTAACGAGGCTTTTTTGGCGAAATGGCGGAAATTAATCCGCTCAGGCGCCTACAGTCGATTAAGTCAGGGATTACCTAAATTATACGCC
>CAYQMY010000159.1:1420-5322 GCA_964418735.1 uncultured Oscillospiraceae bacterium
GCCGTTTTTATATTCCTCGGCATAGTGCCTCACAGCCTTGATGATTTCATCCCTGCCGCCGTAGTTAAGGCAGAGATTGACCTGAAAGCCGCTTAGCTTATTAGAAATCGCCGCGGTATGTGCGGCAAGCTCCTTTATTTTCGGAGAGAGCGGAGCCATATCGCCCATGATAAAAAGGCGTATCTTGTCCTTCTCCATCTTTTCTATGGCTTCGTTCAGGTACTTTTCAAGCAGGGACATAATCGCGGAAACCTCGTCAGCGGGACGCTTCCAGTTCTCCGTTGAGAAAGCATATACCGTGAGGTAGTCTACCCCGACGTTCTTACAATAGGTCGCTATTTTTCGGAAGGTTTCGGCTCCTATTGCGTGCCCTGCCGTCCTCGGCATGCCGCGCTTTTTGGCCCATCTTCCGTTGCCGTCCATAATAATGGCAATATGGCGGGGAATGCGGAGATTCTCCGCCGCCCCCGCCTTTTTTTTGAAGATTTTCATCTTAACACTTCCATTACAGCTCGTAGAGTTCCTTTTCCTTTTTGGCCGTCAATGTATCAAGTTCCTTTATATAGTCGTCGGTCAGCTTCTGCATATCCTTTTCGCAGGTCTTAAGGTCGTCCTCTGTTATTTCGGACTTCTTCTTCAGCTCCTTATAATCCTCCATCGCGAGTCTGCGGATATTGCGAATCGCTACCTTGCCCTCCTCGGAATACCTATGCACATGCTTCACAAGCTCCTTGCGGCGCTCCTCGGTAAGCTGCGGAAACGAAAGGCGGATTACCTTTCCGTCGTTCTGAGGGTTGATGCCGAGATCACTGATCTGTATCGCCTTTTCTATCATTTTCAGGCAGTTTGCGTCCCAGGGCTGGATTGTCAGCGTTCTGGGATCGGGCGAGGCTATCGACGCAACCTGCTGTATGGGGGTGGGCACACCGTAGTATTCAACCGTTATCTGATCCAAGACTGCGGCATTTGCTCTTCCTGCTCTGACAGAGGCGAATTGATTGGCCACGGCTTCTATAGTCTTTTTCATTTTTCCGGTATATTCTGCATACTCTGTGCTCATTATTTTAACCTCCTGTAAATATAATAACCAAAAACTTATTTACTGCTGCCTTACCATCGTGCCGACCTTTTCTCCCATAACAACCTTGTATATGTTTTCGGGGTCCTTAAGCGCAAAAAGGATAACGGGAATGTCGTTGTCCATGGAGAGAGAGGTTGCCGTGGAATCCATAACGGACAGATGCTGAGAAAGAACCTCATCATAGGTGATAGAGTCGTATTTGACGGCGTCGGGTTCCTTGTTCGGGTCGGCATTGTATACGCCGTCGACATTCTTGGCCAGAAGTATAACGTCGGCGTCTATTTCTGCGGCGCGCAAAACCGCTGCCGTATCGGTCGAGAAATAGGGGCAGCCGGTGCCGCAGCCGAATATAACAACTCTGCCGCGCTCAAGGTGCTTAATCGCCTTCAGCCTGATATAGGGCTCCGCCACGGCTCTTATCTCAAGCGCCGTCTGCACTCTTACAGGAACGTTGTGCTGCTCAAGTACGTCGGCGAGCGCCAGAGCGTTCATGACCGTTGCCATCATGCCCATGTGATCCGCTCGCGAGCGCTCAAGCTTTCCGCCGTCCTTGACTCCGCGCCAGAAGTTTCCCCCTCCGACGACGATGCCGATTTCCACCCTCGCGTCTACGCACTTTTTAATAACCTCGCATATATCGTTCAACACATCAAAGTTTAAGCCTGTCTTGTTGTCGCCGGCAAGCGCCTCGCCGCTTAGCTTTAGCAAGACGCGCCTGTACTTGGGTTTTTCACTGCCCATGTCATAATACCCCCATTGTTTAATATCCTTATCATTCTAATATATTTTGGTCGAATTGAAAAGAAGTATTTAAACAAAAATCAAATAAAAATGACAAAACGCAGGAAGTTTGCACTTCCTGCGTTTTAAAATTGATGTAAAACCCTCTCGAAGGGTATTTAATCTATTTTTCCGGGAATTCACTTCTCGGAAAAATTCCGCTGCTCGCCGCAATCGGCGGCGAAACCGGGGGTATTTTTTGTCCGATACTTCGGACAAAAAAATCTAGGTAAACACTGATTTAATCGAGTCGGATGGATGAGTGCGAGAAATTTCTGTCAGTTTGTCCAAAAAACGCAGGCAATACTTTGTGTATTAACGAGGCTTTTTGGGCAAAATGGCGGGAATTTATCCGCTCAGACGCCGACAATACGATTAATCAGTGGTTACCTAGGGGGCATTGGATGCCCCCTAGAAATATCTTACTGAACCATTTTCGCGATTTCATCTGCGAAGTTCTCTTCCTTCTTCTCGATGCCCTCGCCCTTTTCAAAGCGAATTGCGTTCTTAAGAACAATGGTACCGCCGAGCTGCTTTGCGACAGCGGCGACATGCTGCTCAACAGACATTGAGTTGTCCTTTACGAACTCCTGCTGCATCAGGCAGTTTTCCTTGTAGTACTTGCCGACGCGGCCCTCGACCATCTTGACGATAATCGCCTCGGGCTTACTCGCGTTCTTCGGATCGTTCTTAGCCTGAGCAAGCAGAATCTCTCTCTCCTTGTCGAGAGTAGACTGGTCTACCTGGCTCTTATCGATGAACAAGGGGTTAAGAGCCGCAATCTGCATAGCGAGATCCTTGCCGAGCTCAACAACCTTGTCCTCCAGACCTGCGGACACCTCGAGATTTACGAGCACGCCGATTTTTCCGCCGGCGTGGATATAGGAAACGGAAACGCCGGTGTCGAAACGGACAAAGCGGCGAATCTGAATGTTCTCTCCGATGACCAGAACCATCTCCTGAAGCTGCTGTGCAACTGTAAGAGCGGTGTTCATATACTTGTTCTCTAAAAGAGCTGCGACATCTGCGGGATTGGTCTTAGCGATTGTCTCCGCTACGCCTTTTACAAAATCAACAAACTTCTCGTTCTTGCCGACGAAATCGGTTTCCGCGTTAACTTCAACCACAACGCCCACTCCGTCCAAGACCGCCGAGTAAGCGATTCCTTCCGCGGCTATACGGGAAGCCTTCTTCTGAGAAGCGGCAAGGCCCTTCTCTCTGAGCCACTCTACGGCTTTATCCATATCTCCGTCGGAGGCGGTGAGAGCCTTTTTGCAATCCATCATGCCGACTCCGGTCATTTCACGGAGTGTCTGTACATCTTTAGCTGAAAATGCCATTATATTTTATCCTCCTCTATCGGTAGTAATTAATTTATTGAAATTATTCCGCTGCGGCCACTTCGGCAGGCTTCTCTGCCGGCTGTGCTTCGGCGGCGGGAGCCACGTCCATACCCTGTCTGCCTTCGACCACGGCGTTAGCCATTGTCTGGGAGATGAGCTTAATGGCGCGGATAGCATCGTCGTTGCCCGGGATGATGTAATCAATCTCATCGGGGTCGCAGTTTGTGTCAACGATAGCTACGATGGGTATATTTAGCTTTCTTGCCTCAGCAATGGCGTTTCTCTCCTTGCGCGGGTCGATGATGAACAGCGCTCCGGGGAGCTTCTTCATTTCCTTGACGCCGCCGAGGTACTTTTCAAGCTTGGCAATTTCGTTGTTGAGCTTTATTACTTCCTTCTTGGGAAGCATGTCAAAGGTGCCGTCCTCGCGCATCTTGCAAAGCTGAGCAAGACGGTCGATTCTTGTTCTCATGGTCTTGAAGTTTGTGAGCATGCCGCCAAGCCAGCGGGCGTTTACAAAGTACATGCCTACGCGCTCAGCTTCCTCGCGGATTGCGTCCTGAGCCTGCTTTTTGGTTCCGACGAAAAGAACGGCGCCGCCCTCGGCCGCTGTGTCACGAACAAAGAAATAGGCTTCTTCAAGTTTTTTAACCGTCTTTTGAAGGTCAATGATATATATACCATTTCTCTCCATAAAA
>CAYQMY010000160.1:0-5306 GCA_964418735.1 uncultured Oscillospiraceae bacterium
AATTCCCCCTGGAATAGTCTTATGCGGTAATATTGCCACGGCTGTCGCGGTACTTTTTAGGGGATACTCCGGTGGCTTTTTTGAAAACCTTAGTAAAATAGCTCTGATCCTCAAAGCCGCAGAGCGCGGCGACATCTACAAGGCTTATCGTGTTGTCAAGAAGGTAGAGCTTGCTCTTTTCAACTCTGACGCGGTTAATATAATTGAACAGGCTGTAGCCGGTCTCATCCTTAAATACGCTGCTCAGATAAGAGCGGCTGAGATAAACGTGCTTGGCAACATCGTCGAGAGATATTTTCGAGGCGTAGTTGCGCTTGACGTATTCCATGACCTTATAGACAATATCAGAATGCTTTACCTGCGTAAAGTCAAAGGAATAGTTGATAAATCGGTGCATAATGCTGCAAAGCCAAACCGAAAGGTCGTCAAGTGAATCGAACTTTTCAATCTCGTTAATATAGTTCGAGTTGAAAAGGAATATTTCCTTAACATCAGCACCGGCGTCTATGGTTGCTCTGGAGAGTATAACGATAAGCTCAAGAGCGCGGATCTTAATGGTCGGCAGATCAAAATTGCTGGCGCAGTATATGCGCCCAATAAGATCGTTAAGCAGCTGCTGAGCGCCTGTTTTGTCGTGGCTGCAAATAAGACTGTGAAGCTTCTTTTCGTATTCTATCGGATAAACGTTGTCTCCGCCCTCGTTTATCATTTTTTCCCGGGCGTTGTAAATCGATTTCAGCAGCTTCTCCTGTTCGAAAACGAAGCTTCCGGCCTTGCCCTGCGGTATTCCCGCGGCGTAAGCCGCCGAGGCCGCAAGAACCGCTGTGAGATGCCTTGCCTTTGAAGGGGAGAGAACAGGAAGCTTGGCAACAAGCTCCGTCATCAAAGGTTCGGGAAAGTCGAGCAGGGTATCCTGAACATCGCCGATAATAAAGGGGCCTGCGATAAGACTTCCGTCCATTCTGCCCGATTCGTCAATAACAGGAGACGCGGCATAAACAAGTCCGAGCGGACAGTAATAAATATACTGACCGTTCCACCTGTAGGCCTCGTTGCTTCCGTAAAGATGCACGTTGACGGCTGTGCATTTGCTATAAAGACAGTCCTTGCATACGTTGGGACGGCCGGACTGCAGGAATTTACCGTTCGGCACATCCAGGACCGAAACAGAGACGCCGGTAAGTTCAGAAAGATGCTCGGCATATTCAAAGCATCGCTGTTTTTGAATTCCCTGCATAAACTACCCCCATAAAATATCAATAGAAATAAGCAAGTAAACCATTACTGTGCTATTTTTAACAAAAGTAATACATTTTTATATATTATAACAATAATTTTGTGGTTTTTCCAGTAGAAATTAAAAATTTGGGTGTTTTTCGACTAATATTGTCTGCTAAAGCAGGCCTGCATAGTAAAAAGAATGTAAATACTTGTTAAAGGCATTATGTTTATGTATAATTAATTACGGAGGTGAAGTCATGAAAAGGATAAATAGCTTTGAGGTTGACCACAACAAGCTTGAACCCGGAATATATATTTCCAGACAGGACGGAGATATTACAACCTATGATATGCGTACGCGGAAGCCGAACATGGGTGTATATATGGACAATCTCACCATGCACAGCTTTGAGCATATGTTTGCGACCTATATCAGAAATTCCGAGCTTTCGGCAGATATAATTTACTTCGGGCCTATGGGCTGCCAGACCGGCTTCTATCTGCTTGTAAGAAACGCGGATAACGATTCGGTGCTGAGAATAGTCAAAGGCACGCTGGCGCAGATACTTGAGCACAAGGGTGAGGTTTTCGGAGCCAGTCAAATAGAGTGCGGTAATTACCGCAACCTTGACCTTGAAGCCGCAAAAAATGAGGCCGCCAGATATCTCGATTGCCTCAACGATCAGAGCGTCAATTTTTTATATAAATAGGAGTTCACAATGATAGGTATTATCGGGGCGATGGGCATAGAGGTTGAGCAGCTGAAAGCAAGCCTTAAGGATATAGAAAGCTGCAAAATAAGCGGAATTGAATTTAACAAAGGCAAGCTCTCGGGCAAAGATGTTGTAGTCGCGGCCTGCGGCATAGGTAAGGTCGCCGCTGCAGTCTGCGCGCAGACAATGATTCTTAAGTACGAGCCGAAGCTTATAATTAACACCGGAGTAGGCGGCACGCTTACAGAAAGACTTGGCGTCGGCGACATTGCGGTGGCGGACTTCACCGTTCAGCACGATATGGACACCTCGCCTCTGGGAGACCCTTTAGGGCTGATTTCTGGCATAAATATTGTCAAAATGCCCTGCTGCGAGAAGGCGATGAAGCTATTCTCGGAGAGTATTGACAAAGTCGGTTCGCTCAAAAGCGTTGTCGGCACTATCGCCTCCGGCGATCAGTTTGTAAACAGCAGGGAGCGGAAGGAGTTCATTATGGATAACTTCGGCGCCGTGGCCTGCGATATGGAGTGCGCCTCCCTCGCTCAGGTCTGCTATTTGAACAAGGTCGATTTCGCAGCGGTCCGAGCGATTTCGGACAGCGCGGACGGAGAATCACACGTAGATTACGGGAAATTTCTTGAAACAGCCGCTCGAAATGCCGCTGAGGTCGTAAAACTTTTTGTTGAAGCCGTGTAATACAATTAAATCTTTCGCCAAATGCCTCCGACTACAGTCGGCAAAGCCTACGGATTGCAGGCGTATAGGAAATTAGCCACTGATAACGCTTATGCCGAACTGAATAATGTGACAATCATAAACAGTAAGGGCGCTGGATTAACGGTCAACGGTTCAACAGTTATTGCGGATAACCTTAACACAAGCGGAAGCCTCTGGGGAGCGGTAAATGTCGATCCGGGCAGCGGAGTTGAAACGCCCAGCAGTTTTACACTGACAGGAACCGGAACTTTGACAGAAGACTTACAAATATGGTCAGACGGCGCAAATATCAACGCGGATTTACGCCCTAACGCGATAGTAGAGGTAACTGCCCTCGGATTTACAGATTATCAGGTGGTCTACGCAGGATATCCTAATTATCGGTTATGGGCGACGGCTCAAAAGAATATGGCTACAAACCAAAGAACAGGGTTAAATTATCCCACTATAACGGCCGCAATCGCTGACGCCGCAGATGCCGACGAAATTACGGTAGCACCGGGAACCTACGTTGAGAACGTCAGCGTAAACAAGGCAATAACTCTGACCGGAGCCGGAGCTACTAGTTCAAAGATAGTCGCAACGGATGGGAATAGCACCCCGTTGGTATTTGCCGCAAACGGCGCAACGGTAAGCGGCTTCACAATTACTCACGAGTATACTGCAGCTGAAATTTCCGCTTGGAACTTCAATAACAACGGAGTCAGATTCAACACCTCAACCACAGGTAATACCCTGAGTAATTGTACGGTAACCCTGAACAGAAACGGTATATACCTCAACAACACTCAGGGCAATATCATTCAAAACAATACCATAATAAACAATAGAACCGGAATTAATATGACAAGCAACATTGATAATACGCAAATTCTAGGCAATACAATCAGCGAAAACTGGACTCTGGGATTTGTATATTACGGCAGCGGCACGAGCTTTTCGACGGTTAAGCTTGAAAACAACACCTTTGAGCAAAATTGGTACTCGGAAATTCTGATAAAGGACGCAGCCGGGAGTACAGGTACCCTAAATGTATCCACCAACACATTCGCTGACGGCCCTGTAACCTATACCACGCTGGACGACAGCTATACTGCGCTTAACGAGCCCGGGTTTGCGGACTTAAAACCGCTGCTTTTGGGAGCCGGGACTGCCGTGAAGCCTGATGACGAGCTTCCCACGCTTAGAATCTACAATAGCGGATGCACAATTATGTATAATGAGCTCGGAATAAGCTCCGTGGACAGAGCTGCGCTTGAAGGCTTGCTGGATACCGCTAACACCGACCTCAATAATACTTATGTCAGCATCGATGGGGAGGATGTTAATAACGCACTTTATTGGGTCACGGCTGGTGTGTGGGATGATTACGAGACAGCAATTAACAGCGCGCAGGCAGTACTGGACGATGGTACGGCAACTCAGACTCAGGTAGACGACGCATTTTCCGAGCTTGATTTGGCGGTTTCAGCTTTTAGTTCGGAAAAGCAGCTGGGAAATTCAATTACTTAAGATTGTAGTTATATTGTTTTATCGAAAGATGGGGGCCCAGCGGCAATGCCGCTGGGCCCCCATGATTTAAGTATAAGTGTTCATATACGGGTCGTATTCAAGCGTTACCTTCATGGTGTCGCCGTCATAGCTCACCACAGCGCCCAGCTTCTCAAAAACCGCGCGAACGGGAATCATCGCGATACCGTTAATCACTTCCGGTGCGGTGTCAAAGATAAATTCCTCGCCGTCCAAGTTGCCCTTTAAGCTCCCAATATTAAGCTCCATAGTCCTTGTGCCGAGAACAATTTTTATCTCGCCATTTTCATCCTGACTTACATAGCCGCCAAGGGAGAATACTGTGTCCCGCGCTGGTAGCAGAAGTCTACCGTTCCTTAGCGCAAAGGCATTGGAGAGTGTCGATTCGCCGGGCTTATCCGAACCGCTGTAGAAGGAAAGGCGGCCCGCTTCCGAAACGTCAAAGGATACCTTGACAGTCTTCATGAAATCGTAATAGCTATCGTAGTCGGAAGTCGTGACCAGCGGCAGCTTTTGCCGATTTACGAAAATCTCGGAGCCGCTTAATAAAAAGTATTTGCCGTCAGGATAAGCTTCGCCTATCGTCGCATCGTTCCATGTCGTATCCACATGAAGCCAGACTCCGTCTACATACACCGCGTTCCAGATATGCAGAGTTTCTGACATATCCTGCCCGTAAACATTTGCGGTCACCTTAAAGTTTTTTATATTTACGCAGTCGAGCATATAAGAAAGCGCCTCGGCGTAGCCGGTACAAATGGCTTTGCCCTTATAAACAAAATCCGCAAGGCCACTGGCTTCGTTGCTGTAATCGTACTCGGCGCTTTGGCAGACAAATTCGTTAAGCTTTCTTACCTTCTCGCTATCACTGTCGCCGGAATCACAGAGACTTAATGCCGTTGCCTTTAAAAAAGCGCGCGCCGAAAATTCATCACTGCAGAGGCCCTTTCCCCAGCCAGCCTCAAACTCAATGGCCGACGCGGAAAAGGACAGAACAAGTATGAATACCACGGCAGAGACCGCTTTTTTTACTAAGGCTTTCATCAGCACCTCCGAGAACGAGAAGGAAATTAGGTTTTGTATTATATATTTCGACAATAAAATTAAAAACTTTACAAAATAATT
>CAYQMY010000161.1:0-5265 GCA_964418735.1 uncultured Oscillospiraceae bacterium
TGCCGAACAGCCGGGACAGTCCGACGCAAAAGCAGAGCGGAAGCCCGAATAAAATAAAAGCAATTTCTTTTTGTTTTTTTCGTATCATTGTATCAAATTTTGTTATGTTTTGCAAACATAACGTTAAGCCAAAACATAACAAGATATTAAAAGCAACAAATAATTTTTTAAATAGTATTTTTAAGATTATAAGGGGGCATTAAGCCTGCCCCCTTATAATTTTTTATCCCCTGAGCTTAACTATGTTTACATCCCTCACGCCGTCATAGTGCTGCGCCTCCCTGCCGTGACAGGTAAACAGTATCACCTGACGCTTCTCGCCGACGCTCTTCAAAAAGTCGAGAGCGTATTTAATACGTTCGTCGTCGAAGTTGGCCAGAGCATCATCCAGAACTATCGGGCAGGGTGCCTCCTGCGGAAGAACAAGCTCACAGACCGCAAGCCTCATCGCAAGGTAAATCTGGTCTACCGTTCCCTCGGATAGATAAAGAATATTTCGGCTAACGCTCTCGCCCGCCTTTTCAGCCTCCGCTGAAAGCTTTTTATCGAGGGACAGCTTTTCATATCTGCCGCCGGTCAAAATTTCGAGAATCTCTCCTGTCCTTTTGGAAAGCATCGGAGCAAAACGGTTTTGTATGTCCGTATTTGCCTCAGAAAGCGTATCAATGGCCAGGGATATCGCGTCGTACTGCATGTTCAGGTCGCGCAGGCGCTCATCAAGCTCAGCAGCCTTTGTTCTGAGTAGCACCGGGTCACCGAGAGCCTTAAGCTCACCCTGCGCTATCGAAAGGCTGGTGTTTATCGCGGCGAGCTGCTTTTCGGCATACTTTATCGAGGACTGCACCTCGCTGCGGTTGTATTTTACATCCGGAAGCTCCTCCGTTTCAGGCGGTACGCGCACGTCCACTCCCAAAGCCAGCCTGTTTGCAAGCTTTTTGGCGGCATCCCTTCTCGCGGCGGTAATTTCAAGGAGATCGAGCAGCTTCTCGGTTCTCGCGACAAGCGCGGGAGCTTTTGTTACATCCTCGTTGGCGGGATCAATCTTCTTGAGCTTTGAAAGTAAGCCGCTCTTAACCTCTTCAAGCGCTGCAGCTGCCTCCTTGGCCCCGTTCTCCTCGGCGCTGTACGTCTCCAAGGCGGCGTTTTCCCTGAAGCATAGCTCCTTATATTCCCTTGCCATAGCGGCAATGTCATTAATTGAAGCGACTTTGTATTCCTTAAGTATTTCCGAGCGCTTCTCGGCGTTGGCGATAGCCGTTTTAAAGCCCTTGTTGTTTTTAATACCCAGTGCCGCGCCGATAACGGCCATTACCGCCGCAGCGGCGTAGCCCCAGATTCCAAGCGGCGTAAGATAGCCCAACACGCCGATTACTACAGCAATCGCGAGAAATACAACCGTATTTATGCCAAAGGCTCGCTTGCCTGTTTTAAGCTCCTCGGCGTCTATGTAGGCCGCAGTGGCGCGATCCGCCTTCTCCTCAGCCTCGTCTGCGGTAAGCGGAGAATATATCGACTGCTTTTTAATCGACGAGATGTCCTCAAGATTCTTTTTTGCCTGCTCGAAGCGGCTGCTCGATGCTGCGTAAACGGCGTCGCAGGCGGCGAGGCGCTCAAGGTCGGCGCGTATCGCGGCGATGTCCTCCGTTGTGGGAAGCGTTCCGCTCTTCATAAGCTCGGCTTCCGCCTCATCCATTGCCTTCTGAGCGATTTTCAGCTCGGCCTCCGCGGATTCAAAGGCTTTTCTCGCACCCTGTCTTTCACGGCGCTCGATGAGCTCGCTTTCTCTTATAAAATCGTCGCGGAACTTCTCCATGCGCTCCTGTTCAAGCCTGAGTCCCGCCATCTTCTCGTTTGAGTTTTCTATGATGTCAAGCTTTTCCCGAAGCTGCCTTGCCTCCGCCTCCAGCGCCGGCATCTGTCCGCGCTGATTATATCTGCGCTTTCTGAGCCACTCTCGGAGAAGCGCGTCTACGTCCGAATAGGAAATGGCCTCCTCCCCTGTGGAAACAAGCGAGGATATCCTCTTTTCAAGCTCTGCGGTCTGGCTGACTACAAGCCCCGACTGGCGAATAAAGGCCGATCTTTCAAATATGGGCTCCGAAACTCCGAGCAGCGTTTCGCCCACGCTTTTCTCGGTTAAGGCCGCAACACTGTCGCTGGTGCCGGTATATACCGCCGAAAAATCGCGCATGGGGTAAGCACCCTGCGGGCGACGCTGCACCGTGATGCCTCTTCCGTTCCAGATTATGTCCATCCTGCCCTCCATGGGCAGTCCGCTCCAAGGGCGGAAACGGGTTTTTGCCGACAGGTATCCGGTTTTGTCGCGGTCAGCCGTGTCGATTCCGTACATCATGGCGCGGATAAACGCGCACCAGGTGGACTTTCCCGACTCGTTCGGGGCCTCGACAATATTAAGACCCTCCTTAAGCCGCAGTTCCTCATTCTGAAGGGTGCCGAAAGAAGCGGCAAGTCGCTTGATTATCATGTCCTGTACTCCTCTCCGTTTTCTAATGCGGACAGCCCGTAGCGTACGGCAAGCACAACGCGCTCGCGTTCCTCGTCTGTCTCAGCGGCATCAAATTTCCCGCGCAGTATGCGCAGGAAAAGGCCCTTCAGCGTATCCTCGCCCGACTTTGCCCAGATATCGCGCCTTATGCGCGTATTATCCTTGATTCTAACCGCGTAAAGCCGGCCTATAAGCGCCTCGCTCAGAAGCTTTAAATCCAAATCCCCGTCAAATTCGCCCTGTAAAATAATTTTGTATATATCGCGTGCGCTGTCTCTCGGCAGAGCGGCCAAAATCGCCTCAGCAGCGTCCTCCGCCTGCGAAAGATCAACGGAAAGAACTTCGTACTTTCGCCCTCCGAGAGGAACAAACCTCATATCGCAGGAACCCTTGCCGACCGTGCCGATAAGCACGCCCTTCTCCCCTGTTTCGTCGAAGCCGCGCCCTTCCGGGCAGCCGGAATATGCGTAATATGTATTCCCCGCCTTCTTAATTCCGCTGAAGCTGTGCACATGCCCCAGCGCCAGATAGTCTATGCCGGATGCCGCGATTTCGGCCTCCGTCACCGGATTATAGGGGCTTTTCGGCATGTTAAGGTCACCGTGCAGCGCCATTAGGTTGACGTCGCCTCCCTCGGCCCTGAAGCCCGAAAGGAGCGGCGGCGAGGTGCTTGCAGTAAAGCCTGCGCCCCAAACTGTAAACCCTTTTTCGGGAAAAGCTATGCTCTGCAGCTCGCCGGTTTTGAATATATGTACGTTATCCGTAAATTTCAGTACGGAATAAGGTGACAGCGGTGAAATAAAGTCGTGGTTTCCCGGAGCAATAAAAATTTCAGCTTCTAGCTTGCCGAACACATCTATCAGAAGCTCGCTTGTCTCAAAGCCCGAGCGTTCGCTGTCCAGAAGATCTCCGGGCAAAAGCACCGCCTGCACCCGCTCCTTAATGCATAGTTCGGCAAGGGACTTAAACAGCTCCCTCTGCTCCTGCCTTCGCTCCCGCGCCTTATCATCGGACAGCGAATCAAAGGGCGAATCGAGGTGGAAATCCGCCGCGTGCAGTATTTTTACCAAACGTATGCCTCCTATCTTCTAGGGGGTATCCGATACCCCCTAGATACGCGGCTTACGCCGCGATACCCCCGGTCGCGCCGATTGCGCGGGCAAAGGTATTTTTCCGAGAAATGAATTCCCGTAAAAATAGATTTAAATTGCCCTGCGAGGGATACTCTAGTCTGTTATTCTTAGTGCCTTCACATTCAAGCATTTTCCTGTTGTTTCGTCGATTTCAAAGACTGCGCACTCAAACTTGGCGTTTCCGTCCGCAGACTCGAAGCGGCGCGGGGGATTGCCGAGAAACATTGAAATGCTTATCTCTGTTTTTACGCCGATAACTGAGTTTATAGGTCCTGTCATGCCGAGGTCGGTAATGTACCCTGTTCCCTTAGGCAAAACGCAGGCATCAGAGGTCTGCACGTGGGTGTGTGTGCCCCAGAGCGCCGAAACCCGCCCGTCAAGATAGTTTGCGAGCGCGAGCTTCTCGCTCGTTGCCTCCGCGTGAAAATCAACAAGTATTACCTTGGCCTCGGAGTTTTTAATTATCCTGTCGGCTTCAAAAAACGGATTGTCGGGCCCGAAATCCATATTGCAGCGCCCGATTAAGTTAATAACCAGCACATCTCCGAAGCTTGTCCCGAATACTCCGCTGCCACGCCCGGGAACCTGCGGGGCAAAATTGGCCGGACGCAGAATATAGGGCAGGTCGTCAAGCGTGTCGCATATCTCCTGCTTGCCCCAGGTATGGTTTCCGAGGGTAATGACATCTGCACCCGCTGATAAAATTTCTCTGGCCTGCGCGGAGGTAATGCCTATACCGGCGGCGTTTTCGCCGTTTACGACAGTAAAGCGGATATTTTCAAGCCTTATTATGCTTCGAAGTCTCCTCGACAGCATATCAAGCCCGCTTCTGCCGGCAATGTCGCCGACCGCGAGTATATTAACCGACAAAAACCCACCCCCTGGTAATTATTGTTCTATTATAACGCACACTTAACAAAGCTTCAAGTCCTTGGGGCTTTGAGTGTATAGCAGCAAAGAAAGCCATACAATTCTGCCGAGGCTTACAGCTTTTTTGAAGAATTTCGCGGAAAAACCGCCAGAAAAAACCGCATTGCTCTTTATTCAACAGACATTATTATACTTTGTATCGCCTATAAAAGCAAGGATGCAAAAAGCTTTTATTATGTCTGCTTTTGGGAAATACTGTCAAACTAAAGTTTTCATGATGTCCTAATCTTTTCTAAACAATTTCCACAGTTCTATGCCTACTTTTTTCGGTTTTTTCCAATTTAAACTTATTGCTGGTATTATAAGATGAAAACGTATAAAATATAGGTTAAAGAGTGTAGCTATCCACAGCAGGCAAAAAAATGTTGACATTAGTCTTTAAAATAATGTACAATATGTTGCTATGCTTAAAAATAGCAGTAATATTTGCAAACTACGGCGGCTAAAAGCCGTTGTTGAGTATTAATTTCAGGAGGTGTTTACCCATGCTTCGCACTTATCAGCCGAAAAAGCGCCAGCGCGCTAAGGTTCACGGTTTCCGCAAAAGAATGGCTACAAAGAACGGCCGCAAGGTTCTCGCACGTCGTCGTGCAAAGTGCCGCGCCAAGCTTTCAGCTTAAAAGAAAACGGAGTCCTGAACTTTGGAATTTACGGAGTCGCTGAAAAATAACTTTGAATTTCGCAGGCTATATAATA
>CAYQMY010000162.1:0-5233 GCA_964418735.1 uncultured Oscillospiraceae bacterium
TCGCTTACAAGCCAGATTAAATACTTTACGGAGTACATAAACTGTCAGAACGGCTGGAGTTTGTGCGAGGTTTATTATGACGAGGGCATCAGCGGCACCTCTATAAAAAAGCGTTCGGGATTCAACCGCATGATAAGCGATGCAGAGGCGCATAAAATAGACTTGATTCTCACAAAGGAAGTCAGCCGCTTTGCCAGAAACACGGTCGACACTCTCTCCTACACAAGGCGTTTGAAGGAGCTTGGCGTCGGAGTCCTTTTTATGACCGACAACATAGACACCCGAGATAAGGACGGCGAGCTGCGTCTCACCATTATGGCAAGCATCGCTCAGGAGGAAAGCCGCAAAACCTCGGAGCGAGTTAAATGGGGTCAGAAAAGGCGAATGGAGCAGGGCGTTGTGTTCGGTCGTGATATGCTGGGTTATTCAGTCAATAAGGGAAAGCTTACTATAAACCCCGAGGAGGCCGAAACGGTAAGGCTGATTTTTAATAAATACGTGATTGAGGGAAAAGGCACGCATATAATCGCAAGAGAACTGGGCGAGGCCGGCATCATGCCCAAGAGGGCCGCAGAATGGTCAAGCACGGCTATTCTTAGAACGCTCAGGAACGAAAAATACGCGGGCGATTTGCGTCAAAAGAAAACCTTTACTCCGGATTATCTGAGCCACTGCAAGAGGTATAACCGCGGCCAGGAGGACATGGTTTATTTAAAAGACCATCACGAGCCGATTGTCGAGCGCGAGCTTTGGGAAAAAGCTCAGGCTAAGCTAAAGCGCCCCTCCCCTTCTGATGAGCAAAAATTCGCGAATTTAAACCGCTACTGGTGCAGCGGCAAGCTTATATGCGGTGAGTGCGGGCAGCATTTTGTAAGCCGGACAAAGAAGCTCAAAAGCGGCGAGGTGTACAGGGCTTGGCGATGCTATGCTCTGGCAGCTCACGGCAAAAGGAAAACTAACAAAATGGGCAACAAAATCGGCTGCGACAGCAGCTTAATTAACGACCGTGTTCTGATAGCCTGTGTTTCAGCAGTGCTTAGACAGGTTGCGATCAGAAAAGATGCTATTTTCAGGGAACTGACTCAGGAAACAAGAGCCGTTCGGGAGCTTGACGGCAAAATTGACACCCCTCTGATTTATTCAAAAATTGAAGAGCTTAAGGACAAAAAGCGCCGTGCGATAGACTTGCTTCTCGACGGAACAATCAGTAAAGAGGACTTTAGGCGTCAATGCGCTTTCTATGACAGCGAAATAGAGAGCCTATGCGCAAAAATAGCTGACGCGGAGAATATTGATTCAATAAGACGGCAGCAGACACAGGGTATAGAGTCCTGTCTTTCCGAAATCCGCAGGTTTATGAGCTTTAACTTTGAAAACACGCTTATGCTCCGCGAAGCGGTTGACCGGATTATTATAAGTTCCGGAAACAATGTAACCGTATATTTGCTCAGTCTTCCCTTCGGCGTAAGACTGCATTACCGCACCAGGGGAAAGCTTGAAAATTTCAACGTAAGCTTTGATGAAATGGAAATCACAAATTCTCCTGTCTGATTCGCGACAAAGATTGACATCGATATCGGTTTATTTTCGGTACTAATACAAATTGACATTTAGCAGGATAAATCATATACTTGCAGAAGATAAATATAGGGAGATAACAAATGAAACATACCGGAGTATCAATATTTGAAGACATTCCGATTTCAAAAGCTGTGTTTAAAAGCACAATTCCGTCTATAGTCAGCATGCTGATGGCATTGGTATACAACCTTGCGGACACTTTTTTTATCGGACAGACACACGACCCCTTAATGGTTGCCGCAGTTTCCATCGCGACGCCGGTCTTTTTGCTTTTAATGGCAATCGGCCTGCTGTTCGGCATCGGCGGCACATCTGTGATATCCCGCGCGCTTGGCGCAGGCAGGAAGGACTATGTCAAACATGTATCCTCCTTCTGCTTTTGGGCAGGCGCTGGCGTCGGCGTTGTTGTTATGGCGGCCATGTTGCTTTTTATGGACAACATCCTTGCCTTAATCGGAACAAGCCCCGACACCATAGAATACACCCGCAGCTACTTAACCATTGTCACATCCGGTGCTGTGCTTGTAATTTTTGCAACCTGCTTCAGCAATATTATCAGAGCGGAGGGCAAGGCAAAAGAGGCCATGTTCGGCATGCTTTTGGGAAACATCCTAAATGTTATTTTAGACCCGATTTTTATATTGTGGCTAGATATGGGTGTTGCGGGAGCCGCTTGGGCTACTCTCATAGGCAACGCAGTTGGAGCCTTGTACTATGTTTTATATTTGCTCCGCGGAAAATCCATTTTGTCAATCAATATCAAGCATTTTAAGGCCGGAGACAAAATTCTTGCTGGGGTTTTAAGCATTGGGCTTCCCGCCGCCTTGGGCAACATGCTGATGAGCTTTTCCAATATTCTCGTTAACAACCTGATGTCGGGCTATGATGACCTTGCCATCGCTGGCATGGGCGTTTCTATAAAAGTTATTCTTGTAACTGTATTGATAGTTATAGGGCTTGGTCAGGGAGTGCAGCCGCTTCTCGGATACAACTGCGGGGCAAAAAACTGGGAGAGATTTGGTGGCATTTTCAAGTTTTCCATCATATATGCAACTGTTGTAAGCGTTGTTCTTACGCTCGTAAGTTATTTCTGCTCAGGCGCAATCGTAAGCGCTTTTTTACAGGATCAGAAGGCTTTTGGGTTCGGACTCAGCTTTGCACGCATTACAATTATTTCGGGCCCTTCCTTGGGCATCCTCTTCGTGTGTATAAACGGACTTCAGGCCATGGGCGCAGCTTTGCCCTCAATGATTCTTTCAGTCAGCCGCCAAGGCCTGTTCTTTATTCCAATATTACTTATTTTCAACGCAATTGGCGGAATGTACGGTATTGTGTGGGCTCAGCCTGTCACTGATTATCTGTCCGCCTCACTCGCCCTGCTGCTGTTTTTAATAACCCGAAACCGGCTGCGCAAACTATCGGCTACATCTGATAAGCCCAATAGTTCTGAGAACGGGCCTCTTGAGGCTGACGCTCAGCAGCCCTGATGCGCAACGGCGATAACGATATAGGCACTGAGGAGCTTGCGCATCTGGAGATGGTGGGCACGATGGTCAGGCAGCTTACAAACGGGGCAAGTCTTGAGGAGATAGAGTCCGGCGGACTTTCGGCTTATTACGCAGACCACGACAAGGCCGTTTATCCCATCAGCGCGGCGGGAGTACCCTTTACGGCCGCCTACATCCAGTCCAAGGGCGATCCCAGAACCGATCTTTACGAAGATATGGCCGCCGAGCAGAAGGCGCGCTCAACCTACGAATATCTGATTCAGTTGGCAGACGATCCCGACGTTATAGACCCTCTTAAATTCCTGCGTGAAAGAGAGATTGTCCACTTCCAGCGTTTCGGAGAAGCGCTTCGCTACGTCGACGATTATCTCGACAGCAAAAGAGTTTTCACCATGCCAAATCAAAACAGGGCAAACTCCTGACAGCTTGGGAACCGCTGATTTAATCCGGCGTTACCAGATTAATCAGTGCTTGCCTATGAACCGCTGATCAAAAAGCTAATCAGCGGTTCTTTTAACAACTAGACAGGCTGATATTGGCCTGTTTACCGCATATAGATCGAAAGGAGCCAGCAAAACGAACAGCTTTTCAGACCGGATTTTTCAAAGTCCGGACGATATTATTACGGGCAAGAGCGTGGTTGCGGAAATAAAGCAAGACCTCTTCCCCTCCGAAGTGTTGCCCGCAAACCCCTGGCCTTACGGACTGTCCGACTATCTTCGTGGCTTTGTAGGAAAAACGGTACAGGTCAGATACTCGACGTATAACGAAAGACCTTGCGTCACAGAGGGCACACTGGAGGTCGTCGGCACCAACTTTATCGGTATTAAGCCTCAGAGAACAGAAGACCTTCTTATAATAGAATCAGGCTTTATACGAAGCATAAATATCCCGCATTACAAATCCTCTTGTAACAATAGGTATAATTCCCTTTTTTAAAAGAGCAATTATTATTTAAGCGCCCGCAAAAAATATGCGGGCGCTCTCAATTTTATGTCCTTCCGTTTTTCTTAAACTCAAGATAACTGCTTTGTATCATGGGGTTGAGGCGAAAAAACTCCAGCAGCTCGTTTAGCGCCGAAACGGTGTCAGGGCTCAGCGAATGCTCGACAAGCTCGGTTTCCTCAAGCGGGTTTAAGCTGCCGAGAAGCGCGAGGAAGCTTTCAACGGTTTTATGCCGCCCCAATAGATACTCACCAATTATACGGCCTCTTTCGGTTAACCGAATGATTTCATAGCGCTCATACTTTAAATATCCGAGATTAGTGAGCTTATAAATCATTTTTGACACCGAAGGCGGCTTGACGTTCAAAAGCTCCGAAAGCTGCCCGACGCGGGCGTAGCCATTCTCCGCACAAAGCCTGTAGGCCATCTCCAGATAGTCCTCCAGCGCCGGCGTCAGCTGCCCCTCCCTGTTATTCGCGAGCTGATAGCCACGGACAGTCCTAAAATCGGAATTGGAATTATCATTCATAAAATCAAACTCCTTTGATTTCAGTATATTCGTAACACAATTATTTTAAGAACCATATATTAGCGTAGGGAAAGATTTTTACCCTGCGCTTATCGCTTTATTTGGAGGCGAAAACAATCAAACAAATTTCACTCAATCAGCTGCCTGTCGGCAGCAAATCTATAGTTACCGCACTGACATCCGACGGTACGTCAAGAAGGCGCATGCTCGATCTCGGTATTATTGACGGTACAGAAATCGAGCCGCTCTACAAAAGTCCCTTCGGAAACCCGGTGGCCTATCTTATAAGAGGGGCCGTCATCGCGCTTCGCTCCGACGTATCGGAAAAGATTATGGTATCTGCGTTATAAGTTTGGAACGGCAGCGGGCAGGGTTTGCCTACATAAAGTATCCGTGCTTTGAAAAGTAAGGCAATCACTGCTTTGCTGCCATTCTGTTTTAATATTTTGGAGGAAAAAATGGGTTTAACGGGCTCATCCACAGGGGCAGGGGTCCTGAGCTCCACCCTGCACATTGAAAAGGAAACGGAGCAGGACAAAGTCATCGCGCTCGCCGGCAATCCCAATGTCGGCAAAAGCACGGTTTTCAACAGCCTCACGGGGCTCAGGCAGCATACCGGCAACTGGCCGGGAAAAACAGTGACAAACGCCCAGGGAAGATACCGCCATAA
>CAYQMY010000163.1:0-5201 GCA_964418735.1 uncultured Oscillospiraceae bacterium
ACAATTTTACTTGCAAAAATTTACGGAATAATATAGAATATCCTGTAGATTTAAAATGCATATTACTTTTGACACGAAGATACAGGAGGATTTTTTTATGATTACAGCCAGCGAATTCAGAAACGGCGTAACTTTTGATATGGACGGAAAAGTCATGCAGGTTATTGAATTTCAGCACGTTAAGCCGGGAAAGGGAGCCGCTTTCGTTCGTACCAAGTTTAGAAACGTCATTACAGGTGCAGTCGTCGAAACTTCCTTTAACCCCACTGACAAATTCGAAAATGCCTATGTTGAGCGTAAGGATATGGAATACAGCTATTCCGACGGAGATCTCTATTACTTCATGGATACCGAGACCTTTGAGCTCGAGCCGATTGACGGCAAGACGCTTGGCGACAGCTTCCGCTTCGTCAAGGAGAACATGGTCTGCAAGGTTATGTCCTATAAGGGCAAGGTGTTCGGCATCGAGCCGCCCAACTTTGTTGAGCTTGTCGTTGCTGAAACCGATCCCGGCTTTGCAGGAAATACCGCGACTAACGTTACTAAACCCGCAACGCTTGAAACAGGCGCGGAAATAAGAGTACCTCTCTTTATTAACCCCGGTGACAAGGTGAAAATCGATACGAGAACCGGCGAATATCTGGAGCGTGCTAAGGGTTAAGCTATTTGTGACAGGATTAACCACACAATACGAAGGAGGATGCTAAGATGACAATTACCGAAAAAGCGGCGTACCTGAAGGGTCTGGCCGAGGGCCTCGGAGTAGGCAAGGATACAAAGGAAGGTAAGCTGTTCGACGCGATTATCGATCTTCTCGGCGATATGTCGGACGCAGTTATGGAGCTTGACGAGGCTATCGACGAAATTGCTGAAGAGGTTGACGCCATCAGCGAGGACCTCGAGGACGTCGAAAACTTCATTTTCGACGAAGATGAGGATGAAGACGAAGATGACGATTGCTGCTGCGATGATGAGGATGACGAGCCCATGCTTTTCTCCCTCAAATGCCCTTCCTGCGGAAATGAGATTACAGTAGACGAGGATGTTCTTGACCTCGGCTCTATCAATTGCCCGAACTGCAACGAGCTGCTTGAGTTCGATTTTGACGAGGACGACTGTGACTGCGGCTGCGACTGCGGCTGCGAAGACTAATAAATAATTACTAATAGATTAAGGGAAGTCATTCTTGACTTCCCTTAAATTTTTGTCTACTGCAATACACTAGGGTGGCATAGGATGCCCCCTAGAAGCATTAGCTTGTTATTCGGCCTGCTCCTCGCATGCGCGAGGAGGCTCAGCAGCAGCCGGATAGCCGTAGCGAGGCAGCTTTGCGACCTCGTCGAGCTTGAATTCAAGAACCATTTCCAGTTTGATTACATTTTTAAGAGTATCTGATACTGATTGATTTATGGCAATCAAATCACCGATACATCTGGCCATCGGCGGAAAGCGCATTGGTCCGTCTGTAATACCGAGAGCGGTCTGTATCTTTTCGCCTTCAGCGTTTATAATATGAGCGAGTCCGGCTTCCTGAAGTGCAATTGACTCCAGAAGATCGGAATAGGCCTGAAATGGCAGGGTTCCCGACGGGTGAATACAGGGCATTGACATAGTTTAATATTCTCTCCCACGACAATATTTGAATAGAAATCAATCTATCCACTACTATTGTATTCCAGACAAAACGAAACGTTCTGATACTCTAGGGGGAATCCATTCCCCCTAGATACGCGGCCTGCGCCGCGATACCCCCCCAGGTCGCGCACGATTTGCGCGGGCTGAGATATTTTTCCGAGAAGTGAATTCTCGGAAAAATGGACTTAATTATCCCTGCGCGGGAGTTTTTTGATGCGAAAAATCGGAACGTTTCCGTTCCGATTCAAAAGTATATTTTATGTTATATCAATAAAATAACTGCTTACAATATCATTCTCGAAAGATATAATAAGCCACCTACCATCCATGAAATCAACACCCAAAAAGTAGAGAATTGTGTTTTTATGGTCAAAGTTCTTTTTTCTTAGTTTAAAAGAAGTATTTGTATTTGCATAGCTATAATCTTTGCCAAGTAAAGAAACGATTTCTTCCTTTGACTTTCCAACAATATTATGCTTTTCCAGAAAATCACCGACCATCTTTGTTCTTTCGTCGGGCAGGCTTTTCCATCTTTGGGCGGAGAAAGTGTGTTGGTACTTAAAAATACCAAAGCCAATAAGCGCAGCGAGAGCTAAAGCTGCAAAAATAGAGAATATGATAATATTCCACATCCTTGCACGCTGTGCCATTTTTTGCATCTTAGCTTCATCCACAGTTGTATCTCCTAATAAAAACAATCAGGAAAACTTAAGGCTGATGTCGAGGGCTTTTACCGTGTGCGTCAGAGCGCCGATTGAGATAATATCAACGCCTGTCTCGGCGACCTCGCGGAGGTTTTTCTCGCCCATGTTTCCGGAGGCCTCCACCAAGGCTTTGCCGCCTATTCGCTTTACAGCCGCCGCCATTTCGGAGGTTGTCATATTGTCGAGCATAATAATATCGGCCTTAGCCTCCAAAGCCTCGTCAATCTGCCCGGTAGTTTCGGTCTCAACCTCGATTTTTAGGGTGTGCGGGGCGGTTTTTCTGACTGCTTCAATAGCGTTCTTTATGCCGCCTGCGGCCTTGATGTGGTTGTCCTTAATTAAAACGCCGTCGGCAAGATTAAACCTGTGGTTAGAGCCGCCGCCGACCTTTACAGCATACTTTTCAAGTACCCTTAGTCCGGGTGTAGTCTTTCGAGTATCGGCTATAACGGCCTTTGTGCCGCGAATCTGCGATACCGCTTCATGCGTACGTGTTGCGATTCCGGAAAGGCGCTGGATAATATTAAGGGCAACGCGCTCTCCGGATAGGATGCTCTGCGATTTGCCCGAAATCTCGGCAATAACCGCGCCCTTTTCAACATAATCGCCGTCGGAGACAAGGGGATTTACTGTCACGGTCGCGTCAACCAGCGCAAACACGCGAATCAAAATATCTATACCGCAGATTACGCCGGCCTCCTTAGCCTTAAAAGCACCTTTTGATACGGCGGCAGGGGAGACGCAGCTCATAGTTGTTATATCGCCTGTTCCGATGTCCTCGGTAAGGGCTCGGTTTAAAAACTCATCAAGTCCAAGAATAAACATATTTTGAAATTCCTTTCGCATTAATCCTCTCTGTAGTGCGCTCCGACGCTCTCCTTGCGGTCAAGCGCAGCGGTAAGGATTGCTTTTGCGATGCTCGCGATGTTCAGCGTTTCTATATAGGCCTTGCAGCCGCTGTGGCTGGCTTCAAGAGCCGATAATATCTCCGATATCCGTGAATAGGTCTTTTTTAGTCCGGCCTCGTTGCGGATAACGTAGCAGTTGTCGTGCATAAGGTGGCGTATTTCGTTTCTAATAGCCGTAAAATCAAGATCGGCTTCGGGTCTAACAAAATTTTTTTCGAACTCCGGCTGTAAAAGCGCCTTGTTTTCCGCAAGTGCTGCGTTGATGCCCGCAGCGGCTCTTCTGCCGAACACAAGACACTCGAGCATGGAATTTGACGCCAGACGGTTTGCACCGTGTACGCCCGTGCAGGCGGCCTCACCGCAGATGTAAAGGCCCTTGACGCAGGTCTCGGAATTCAAATCGACCTCGACGCCGCCGATGAGATAGTGCTGCACCGGACAGACGGGAATCCAGTCCGTTGCGATATTAATTCCCCGGCTGAGGCATTCGTTGTAGATGGTGGGGAAGCGGTTCTTAAGAAAATCCTCACCCTTTTCCGTGATGTCTACAAAGACATGGTCTTCTCCGGAATTTTTGAGTTCTCTTACGATGCCTCTCGCGACTATATCGCGGGGAGCAAGCTCGTTGAGCTCATGGGTGCCCTCCATAAAGCGAACGCCGCCGCTGTTTTTTAGCAGTCCGCCCTCGCCCCTGACGGCCTCAGAAATCAGGAACGCCCGATCCTCGGCATTTTTGCTGTAGAGTCCCGTGGGGTGGAACTGTATAAACTCCATATTCTTAAGCTTAGCGCCGGCTCTGACAGCCGCCGCAATGCCGTCGCCCGTAGCGACTGAAGGGTTTGTGCTGGAAAGATAGACCTGCCCGATTCCGCCGGTGGCTATGACAATGTTTTTCGTTGAGATAATACCGAGATTGTCCTCTTTATCGGCATAGATCATGCCGGAAACCGCGCCGTCCTTGTCGGTAAGTATATCGACAAAGAAGGTGTGGTCCATAAACTTAATGTTTGACAGGGGATAGACAAGCTCGGCAAGAGCCTTTACCGTTTCACGCCCCGTAGCGTCTCCGCCTGCGTGGACAATGCGATTTCTCCTGTGGCCGCCCTCGCGCGTTATCTGAAGGTCTCCGTCGGCGTTGAGGTCAAACGGCACGTTCATCGAAACGAGCGTTCTAATGTCCGTCGGGCCCTCGTCAACGAGGACTTCAACGGCCTCCTTGTCACAGAGGCCTGCGCCCGCGATAAGAGTATCCTCCAAATGAAAAAACGGGGTGTCATCGAGGGCAATTGCGGCCGCGATGCCGCCCTGCGCCAGCCAGGAGTTTGATATATCCAGGCCTTCCTTTGTCATTATGCAGCAGGAGTGCTTGCTGTCGATATTCAGAGAGGTATAAAGACCGGCAAGCCCTGAACCGATTATCACGACATCGAATTCAAGGCGGTTTTTAATTTCAATATTTCCATTAAAAGCGTAGCGCATAATGTCAACTCCTTAAGAATACTGCTTAAAGTGATAAAGAGCAGTATTGGCCCAGCCGATTAGTAAAACAATCGGAACCGGACCTCAAGACAGATAATATAAAGTGTTTTATTTTAACCCAAAAAGACTGTATTCAATAGATTATAAAGCTAAGTAAGAATATACCCCAAAATATAGATATTTCTATGATTATATCATGAACTTCGTTTATGATATAATATGCCATGTGCCGTCTCCGACGGCACGTCTTAAAATATTAGCGCTTCGGCGCAGAGCGCCGAAATGCGCGAATAATATCTGCTTAGCAGATATTATATCACTCTTTTACTACTTTGCAATAAAAATTGATTAACAGGTTGAATATTAGCGGTCAATTAATTGACAAAACAAATTCCTTGTGTTAATATGACTTGGCGAAAACGAGGAGAGATGGCTGAGTGGTCGAAAGCGGCGGTCTTGAAAACCGTTGTCCCAA
>CAYQMY010000164.1:0-5185 GCA_964418735.1 uncultured Oscillospiraceae bacterium
TTAGCCTATTTCGGCTCTATAACTTTCCGTTTCTTATGCTTGGCCTTGCCCTGAAGCTCGGGAACCGGCTGCATCTCATTTTTCTGAAAATGAGTAATTTTGTTGCTCTCCGTTCCGTGCGGGTCACTCGGGTCCGGCCTTCTCATCCCTGCTTTAGCCATTATCTTTCCCCTTCGGTTCGTTAAATTTTTCAAGGAACAGGCGAATGTTCTCCTGCTCCGCCTCGGGATTGGCGCCCTTTCTTCCAAGTCTGTCGCAAAGCCCGAGCAGAGCTATCTCCGCGGCGTCGCTGTTTTCTCTTATACCGCGAAGATCCTGCCTTTGCATGCTCTTAGATACAAAAAGTATCTGCATATGGTATTTCACCAAATTGGACACTTTATTAATAAATTCGCTTTTCTCGTCAAATTCCTTGAAAAAGTCTTTTACCAGCTCCGCCCCGACAATGTCATGATCGTAGGATGTAATCCTGCCGTTTCTCACTCTTGTGGTTGAAGGCTTGCCGACATCGTGCAGAAGCGCCGCCCACATAAAGGCGCGAGGGTCGCGGCTGCGCTTCTTGTTCTTTGCCGCCTGATCCGTCACCATAAGCGTATGAATCCACGCGCTCCCCTCCGGATGATGAATCGGCGACTGCTGCGCATTTACAAGTTCATGGATGAGTGAAAAAGGAAACAGTCTAAAATCGGGATTTTTAATGAGCCCCTCAAGAAATTTTGAAGGAACTTCATCGTTTAAAAGATGAAAATCTATTTCTTTATAAAGCTCAAGCGAGGTTTTTGTTTTATTACCGGTCATTTATATACTCCGTGTTTAACATAAATATTTCTGTCATTTTTAAGCATAATAAAATAGAGTAAAAATTAAGGGGAAATTGTCGAATGCTTGAATATTTCCGCAAGGTGCTTTTTCATTTGAATAACAGGCCCCAAGGCGATTCCGGCGAAACGCCTGAGGAATCTTCGAAGGGAGCTCCTCCTGAGGAGGATACCGCTTCTTCGGAGTCGTCATCTATAAATATAACCCGATCTCTCGATAAAAACCTGGTTATTTTTAAAAACATTTTTGCCGGAAGCACTGATATTATAACCCGCGAGTTCACCTTTGGTCAAGAACCCGCACAAAGAGCCGTGCTGTATTTCGTCGACGGTCTGACTGATAAGGCCTCGATCAACGCCCACATAATAAAGCCCCTTATGTACGACAACAGGTTTATATGCGAAAGCGAAGTGGGCAAACCCTCACTCGATAGCTTTGAGAACTCCCTGCTCGCCGTAGCTGATGTAAAAAAGGCCGGTGAAATTAACGCGATAGTAGACGGCTGCATGTCCGGAGATTCCATTCTTATAATCGACGGCTTTGACAAGGCCCTTGTCATCAGCACAAGAAAATGGGAAAGCAGAGGCATACAGGAGCCCCAGACCGAGGTTGTTGTCCGCGGTCCGCGCGAGGGCTTTTGTGAAACGCTACGTATAAACACCTCCCTTCTGAGAAGAAAAATCAAAACTCCCGATCTGATTTTGGAAAGCATGAAAATCGGACGCCGTACAAAGACGGATATCTGCATAGCCTACATCAAGGGCATCGCAAATCCTTCGCTTATCGAGGAGGTAAAAAAAAGACTTAATAAAATCGACACTGACTCCATTCTCGAATCGGGTTATATAGAGCAATATATAGAGGACTCTCCCTTTTCTTTATTTCCTACGGTCGGATACTCCGAAAAGCCCGACGTGGTCGCCGGAAAGCTTTTGGAAGGCAGAGCCGCCATAATAGTGGACGGCACCCCCTTCGTACTGACTGTGCCAATGCTTTTCGTAGAAAGCTTCCAGACCTCGGAGGATTATTCTTTGAGGTATATGTTCGCAAGTACACTTCGGGTTTTCAGATATATCGCCTATTTCATTACGCTTTTCGCCCCTGCGTTTTACCTTGTTGTGCTCACCTTTCATCCGGAGCTTATTCCAACTCCGCTGCTCTTCACCTTGGCGGCGTCTGAAGAGGGGCTGCCTTTCCCGATGTTTCTCGAATTGTTTATGATGCTTATTGTTTTTGAAATACTCAGAGAAGCCGGCGTAAGGCTTCCGCGCCCCGTCGGTCAGGCTATCAGTATTGTCGGAGCCCTCGTAATAGGTCAGGCCGCCGTTGCCGCCGGAATAGTTTCGGACTTCACGGTCATTGTTATCGCCATAACCGCTGTCAGCAGCTTTGTCGTACCCTCTCAAATGGAATCCTCCATTATCCTTAGGTTTGTAATATTCTTCCTAAGCGCTTTGGTCGGAGGCTTTGGCATTATAGTCTCTCTGCTCGGAATAATAATTTACCTTTGCTCGCTGAGCTCCTTTAACGTACCCTATCTCTCGCCTATGGCGCCTTTGAACAGATCGGGTTTAAAGGACTTCCTTTTCAGGTTACCGCTGTGGAAAATGACCGACAGACCCGAAAGCCTAAAGCCTGTGGACTTAAAAAGGCAGGCGGACAATCAAATGCCGGGAGTAAACGATAATGCGCAATAAAAAAACTAAAATTAAAAAAGCGGTAATTTTAATTGCGCTTGTATCGCTCATACTGAGCCAGTCAGGCTGCTGGAGCTATCATGAGCTCAACAGCTTCTCGTTCGTAGTAGCTCTTGGCATCGACAAGGGCTCGAAGGAGGGAAGGTTTAAGTTTATTGAACAGCTCGCGATGCCCGGTGGACTAAAGTCAGGCGGCGGCGCTAAAGGCGGCGGCGGCGGGGACGCCTTCTGGAACGTCGAGAACGAGGGCGACACGATGTTCAGCACAATAAGGGATATTACTCGTATAATACAGCGCAAACCGTTTTTCGGACATAACAAAATAATCGTAATCGGCAAAGAGGCAGCTAAAGAAGGTATTCTGAGATATTTAGATTTAATGGCCAGAGATACCGAACCGCGAATTACCACCTGGATAGTTGTCGCCAAGGATAAGGCCAGCGAAATATTAAACCTCAGGCCGCATTTGGACAAAATACCTGCCGATAAAATCGAAAAGGTGCTTGAGGGACACACACACACCTCCCAATTTCATAACATCCAGATTAAAGAGTTTCTGGAGGATATGCTTTCCAAATCCAAAGCTTCCGTAGTTCCGATAATTGAACTTATTAAGCAGGAAGATATCACAAAGGAAGCCGGCAGAGAAAGCAGCGGCGGAGATAAAGGCGATGAAGATGCCAAGGATACAGTTGCGAAAATAAACAAAAGCGCCGTATTCAAGGATTACAAAATGGTAGGAGAGCTTGACAACATTCAAGCCCGGGGCTATTCCTTTATTACGAACAACGTAAAAAGCGGAATTGTAGTCATAACCGATCCCGAGAGCAAGGATAAAATCGATTTGGAAATCACAAACGCTAAGGGCGGAATAAAGCCTGTTATAAAGGGCGATGAAATCAGCATTAAAGTCAACGTCAAAGTAAACACCTCCCTTGGAGGTCAGGGGAACAAAACAAGCCACGGAAAGTCAGAAGAGCTCAAAAAGCTTGAAAAAGAGCTTGAAAAAGAGGTTAAAGACGAAATAGAATCCTCAATCAAGGCGGCCAAGGAAATGAAAGCAGATATCTTCGGCTTCGCCAATGCGGTTTACAGGAAAAACCCAAAAAAATGGAAGGATATTGAGGAAAAATGGGACGATATGTTTAAAGACCTTAAGGTCGAAGTTAACGTAGAGGCAAAAATTTTAGGAACCGCTGCAATCAAAAGTCTAGCGCTTCCTAAAGGGTGATGAAAATGAGTTTGGAAAAAGGCAGAATACCAAGTTCTCAGCTGACATTTATGCTGCTTGATTTTATGCAGGGCTCAATTTATGTCACTTCCTTTACCTTCTCTTTTACGACAAGAGATTCATGGCTCGTCGTAATCCTTGCCGGCATAGTATATATACCCTTCGCTCTTTTGAATATTAAGCTGTCAAGCAGGTTTCCAAACGATAATATCATTCAAATCAACGACAAAGTTTTCGGAAGCGTTGTCGGAAAAATTATTTCTGTCATGTACTGTCTTTTTTTCCTGCCTGCCTGCGCAATAAATCTGAGGGTTCAAAGCGCGTTTGTTGCAAACATATTTATACTAGACACTCCATTCCTTGTGTTCGCGATTTTCCTGCTTCTGCTCTGCGTCTGGGCAGCTAAAAAAGGGATTGAAACAATCGGCAAAGTAAGCATAATGCTTATACCATTTATTATAGTTTTTCTTGTTGTCTACTTTGTTTTGTTGTTAAACAAAATGGACTTAAGCCGCTTACTTCCTATCATGGACGTACCCCCTACAAAATTCATCAAAAGCTTCAATACACTTTTTTCGATATATATGGGCGAAAACTTTGTTTTCTTTATGATAATGCCTTATATAAAGGATAGGAAGAATATTAAAAAGCATTATCTCATCGGATTGGCTTTTGGCGTTGCGAGCATGCTTGTTATAACGCTAATGATAACGCTGGTTTTGGGAAATTTAGCCCCTTTAGCGGTATCGCCGCTCGTGAAGGCAGTACGCCTCGTTGAAATCATGAACATAAACGCAAGAATTGAGTTTGTATTCATGGGCTTTTTAATAACCTTGGCATTCTATAAATGCTGCGTCTTGTTTTATGTTTCACTGCTGGCTGTTTCAACCCTTGTAAAGCTAAGGTCATACAAAGTTATAATAATTCCCGTAGCAGTGATCATGTTCAGTCTTATAATGGTTGCGACGGCAACTACTTCAAATCAGGTTGAGGCATCTACAAATTCAATCCCGCTTGTCATATTTGCCTTGTTTTTCATTATGCCGATAATAACACTGATTACGGCGGCTGCCAGAAAGCTTCCCGGGGGTGGGGAGGTGCCTCCGCTTGATTAGTATTTAAAGACCTTAATGTCGAAGTTAACGTTAAAGCAAAAATACTGGGGACCGCCATAATTAAAAGCTTAGCGCTCCCAAAAGGATGATAAAATGAGTTTGGAAAAAGGCAGGATACCGAGTTCTCAGCTTATATATATGCTGCTCATTTATATGCAGGGTTCAATTTATGTAACAACTTATACCTTTTCCTTCACTTCCAGGGATGAATGGCTCGTCGTGATTCTTGCGGGCATAATATATATCCCCTTCGCTCTGATAAACATTAAGCTTTCCGGCAAATTCCCAAACGATAATATCATTCAAATCAACGACAAGGTTTT
>CAYQMY010000165.1:0-5172 GCA_964418735.1 uncultured Oscillospiraceae bacterium
AGCAGCAGACCATTGACCAGATTATCGACCACGTAATGGAGCTGCCGCAGGCTACAAGAATCCAGGTGCTTGCGCCTGTTGTAAGAGCCAGAAAGGGAGAGCATCACAAGGTTTTCGATGACGCGCGCAAGAGCGGTTATGTACGCGTGCGCGTAGACGGAAACATATACGATCTTTCTGAGGAAATAAGGCTCGATAAGAACACCAAGCACAACATTGAAATTATTGTTGACCGCCTTGTAATAAAGGATGACATCGTTCGCCGGCTGGCGGATTCTCTCGAGACGGCTTCGGCGCTATCGAGCGGAATTGTCATAATAGATGTCGTTGGTGAAAACAGAGAGCTGATGTTCTCTCAGAACTATTCCTGTGAGGACTGCGGTATAAGCATCGAAGAGCTTACGCCCAGAATGTTCTCATTCAACAACCCCTACGGTGCCTGCCCGACCTGCACAGGTCTCGGCTTGCAGCTTCGCGTCGATCCGGATATTATAATTCCGAACCCCGCGCTGTCTATTGCCGAAGGCGCAATAAGCGCAAGCGGCTGGGGAGGAGTCAACGGCGACAGCATCGCCAGAATGTACTATGAGGCGCTCGGTAAACGCTATAAGTTTAAGCTCAATACCCCGATAAAGGAAATGAGCCCTGAGGCGCTTGACGCGATACTTTACGGAACGAAGGGCGAGAAGCTCACGCTCAAATATGAGCGGGAGCGTGGAGTCGGCACGCTCAATCAGCCATTCGAAGGAATTGTAAACAACCTTGAGCGCCGTTACCGCGAAACCCAAAGTCCGGCAATGCGCTATGAAATAGAGCAGTGCATGTCTGAGCATCCCTGTCCGGAATGTGAGGGACGCAGGCTGAGAAAAGAGGTTCTGGCGGTTACGGTCGGCGGTATTAACATTGCGGAATTTTCGGACAAGTCTGTCAATGACGCACTTAAGTTTATTAGCGAGCTTGAGCTTCAGGGCAAGGCCGCTATGATTGCCGACAGGATTCTCAAAGAGATAAGGGAGCGCCTGCAGTTTCTCCAGAGCGTCGGGCTTGAGTACCTCACGCTATCAAGAAAGGCAGGGACGCTTTCGGGCGGTGAGAGTCAGCGCATAAGGCTTGCAACCCAGATCGGGTCATCTCTTATGGGCGTTTTGTATATTCTCGACGAGCCTAGTATAGGCCTTCATCAGCGCGACAACGAAAAGCTGCTCGCGACCTTAAAGCACCTGCGCGATATCGGAAACACGCTGATTGTAGTCGAGCATGACGAGGATACCATGCTTGAGGCTGACTATATCGTGGATATTGGGCCGGGCGCGGGAGTGCACGGCGGAAAGGTCGTTTTTGCGGGAACCGTCGACGATATCAAGAAGTGTGACGAGTCCATTACGGGGCAATACCTCAGCGGCAAAAAGAAGATACCTGTTCCGGAAACGCGCAGGAAGGGCAGCGGAAAGAGGCTAATCGTGCGCGGTGCCGAGGAGAATAACCTTAAAAATATAGACGCCGAGATACCACTTGGCACATTCACCTGCGTAACAGGAGTATCGGGAAGCGGCAAATCGTCGCTCGTTAACGGCGTACTCTACAGTACGCTTGCAGCCGAGCTCAACCGCGTCAAGATAAAGCCCGGAAAGCACCGCGGTATCGAGGGCATTGAAAACCTTGACAAAATTATCTGCATAGATCAGAGCCCTATCGGCAGGACTCCGCGCTCGAATCCCGCAACCTACACAGGGGTGTTCAACGACATTCGCGAGCTTTTCGCTATGACTCAGGACGCGAAGGCCAAGGGCTACGGGCCGGGCCGATTCTCCTTCAATGTCAAGGGCGGCAGGTGTGAGGCCTGCTCCGGTGACGGACTTTTAAAGATTGAAATGCACTTTTTACCTGATATCTATGTCCCCTGCGAGGTCTGCAAGGGCAAGCGCTACAACCGCGAAACCCTTGAGGTCAAGTATAAGGGCAAGGACATCTACGAGGTTCTAAATATGACTGTCGAGGAAGCGCTTGGCTTCTTCGAGAATTACCCGAAGATACTCGCGAAGCTTCAGACGCTGCACGATGTAGGCCTTGGCTATGTAAGGCTGGGACAGCCTTCAACCACGCTATCAGGCGGTGAAGCTCAGCGGGTAAAGCTCGCGACCGAGCTTTCAAAGCGCTCGACCGGAAGCACTATATATGTGCTGGACGAGCCGACAACAGGCCTCCACGTTGCGGATGTGCAGTGCCTGATCGGAGTGCTCAACAGACTGGTCGACGCGGGGAACACAATTCTTGTGATCGAGCACAATTTGGACATTATCAAGACGGCGGATCATATAATAGACCTTGGACCCGAGGGCGGCGACAAGGGCGGAAATATAATCTGCTGCGGAACGCCTGAGGAGGTTGCGGCCTGCGAGGACAGCTATACCGGCATGTTCTTAAAAAAAGTACTACAAAGTAATTAATTCGACAGAGGTGATATATTTGCCATTAGCCTTTCTGGCCGGACAATCGGCCGCTTCTAAGGTGCTCGTAACCGCTATGATTTCAATGTTCCCATTTGTTGAGCTTAGGGGTGCAATTCCTATAGGTGTATCTTTGGGACTGAATGTCTGGACGGCTATGCTGATATCCATAATAGCCAATTTGATACCAGTACCGTTTATAATACTTTTTATACGCCGCATTTTCGACTGGCTCAGTACGAAAAGCGGATGGTGGAAAAAGGTTATCGACAAGAGAAGTGAAAAGACACTCAGGTATAAGGATAGGCTCTATAAGTCGGTTCTTGTGGGGCTGGCTGTCTTTGTCGCGATACCTCTACCGGGAACCGGCGCATGGAGCGGCGCCCTTCTCGCGGCACTCTTGGACATACGCCTTAAGTCGGCGTTTCCCGCTATTTCCGTTGGCGTTGTCGTTGCAGGATTTCTTGTTGCGGGGATAACTCACGGATTTACAGCTATTTTTAGTTAACAAAAACCAACCTTCTCATCATAGCATGGTGTGGAGGTGCGATAATGGATACTGTTTTTGAGTTTATTTTCACGTTTTTGATATCTGTTCTTGTAATATTTGCAGTTTGGATGATTTATGGGAAACTGATTACGCCAGTTAAAGGCGGTAAAGGTGAAAAGCTTTACTTAGTGGTTAGCGCGAACGGGAGCGCTCCGGATTTGAGCCGTACGGCAAAAGGGATGCTTTGGCTTGCGAAAAGCGGCAGATTGGACACTGACTTAATTATTGCGGACGGCGGCATGGATTTTGAGAGCCGCAAAATGGCCGAAATTATTGCACGGGACTACACAGAGATAAAGCTTTGCGATTTGAGCGAGCTTGAGGCTGTTTTGGGTAAACACTGATTTGATTAATCGGCGTTTACCCGAACGCTAAACGGAGGAAGAATGCCTGAAAAAGAAAACAATATGATAAAAGGTACTGTTTCGACGGTGATATACGAGAACCAAGAAAACGGTTACACCGTGCTGCGGCTGGATACAGGCAGCGAGGGTCTGGCAACGGTCGTAGGCTGTCTGCCCTGCGCTTCCCCTGGAGAGGAAATGGAGCTTGAGGGAAGCTGGGCCAGTCATCCTATGCACGGTCAGCAGTTTAAGGCGGAGCGGGCTGTGAGAAGGCTTCCCGAAACAGTCGCCGCTATTTATGAATACCTCGCCTTCGGAGGAGTTAAGGGCATAGGGCTGGTTACCGCAAGGCTGATTGTCGAAGCCTTCGGTGTAAAGTCACTGGACATTATTGAAGAACAGCCGGAAAGGCTTGCCGAGCTGCGGGGCATAACCGCAAAGAAGGCGCAGGAGATCGGGAGAGCTTTTCAGCGGCGTGCCGGGCTTAGAAGGCTTATGGAATTTCTTGTCGGCGAGGGCATGAAGGCCCAGCTCGCTATGCGGCTTTATAGCGCTTACGGAGACGACGCTCTTGCCGCCGTTAAGGATAATCCATATATAATGGTAAATGAATATATTGGCGCGGAATTTTACGACGCGGACACGCTCGCCATTAACCTTGGGTTTGATGCGGACTGCGCCGAGCGCGTACAGGCGGCAGCTCTTTTTGAACTGTCGCATAATCTTAATAACGGACATACCTTTATTCCGAGGGACAAGCTGTGTTTGGCTACGGCGCAGCTTATAGATGTGGACTCCGGTATTGTCTCTGAGGCCATCGAAGTGCTCGCGGAGCAGGGAACTGTTGTACAGGAGGATATAGCGGGGAAAACCGTCATCTATCTCAGTTCTCTATATGCCGCCGAGACCGATGTGGCGGAGCGGATTTTATACATGGCGAAGATACCTCCGATAAAGCGGGCAGAGCTTAAGAGCTTTATCGAAAAGGCTCAGTCAGAGCTTGGGGTTATGCTTGCTGACGGACAGAGAAGAGCCGTGGAGATTGCGGCCGAAAATCAGATTATGGTTCTGACCGGCGGACCGGGCACCGGAAAAACCACGACTGTAAAGGCAGTTTTGAAGCTCTTTAACGATATGGGCTACAAGACTATGCTGACAGCGCCCACCGGAAGAGCCGCAAAGCGAATGAGCGAGCTGTGCTCCGAGGACGCGCAGACGGTGCACAGGCTGCTCGGAGCGGGCTTCAACGACGAGCTTGGAATACCTATATTCCAGAAGAGCGCGGAGGACCCGCTGGACGCGGACGCCGTTATACTAGACGAAACCTCTATGGTCGATATTGTACTGATGCAGGCGCTATTACAGGCCATGAAGCCCGAGTGCCGTCTGGTGCTTGTCGGAGACGCAGATCAGCTTCCCTCCGTCGGGCCGGGAAACGTTTTTTCTGATATTATCAGAAGCGGCGTTGTACCTACTGTCTGTCTTACAGAAATATTTAGGCAGGCGGCGGAGAGTCGCATCGTGCAAAACGCGCATAGAATAAACGGCGGAGAGCTTCCCGACCTTCAGAACGCCGGGGACTTCTTTTTCCTGCAGAGAAAGACGCCGGAAAAGACGGTGGAAACGATTATTGAGCTGTGCAAAGAACGGCTTCCGAAGAAAATGGGCATCGATGCTTCGCTTATTCAGGTGCTTTCTCCGACCAGATTATACGAGACCGGAACAGTCAGTCTCAACTGCTCCCTGCAGGCGGCGCTGAACCCGCCGGGGCAGGGCAAAAACGAAAAAAGATTCGGAGATTTTTTGTTCCGCGAAGGCGATAAAGTGATGC
>CAYQMY010000166.1:0-5163 GCA_964418735.1 uncultured Oscillospiraceae bacterium
GTAGCACAGCCCTTGGAGAGGGGCTCTAATAACTACTACTTTATAATACAAGGAAGAATAAAAATGAAAAAGCTTGTAGTAGTAAAGGAAAGATGTCCGCAGAATCACCCCTGTCCCTCAGTAAGAGTGTGTCCGGTGGGAGCTTTGGTGCAGTCCGGGTTCGCAGCTCCGAAGATAGATGAAGCCAAGTGTATAATGTGCGGCAAGTGCGTGAAATTTTGCCCAATGAGGGCACTGGCTATTAAGGAAGTGTAATATAATCCGATAAGCGGCTTGAATATGCGGCGTTTTTGGTCTATACTTTAGGCAGGTAGAGTTGTACCGGCCCAAAGACCGGACGCAGTTTTGACTGCACGTTTGTATACCGGAGGTTTTTATGAGTTCACTGTTTAGAAAATCGATACTGATGCTTGCGATTGCAGTTTTGACACTGGCTGTGCTATCCGGCTGCTCAGGTAAAGCGGCGACCAGCCCGAGTCCATCCCCGAGCGCGTCTCAGGCGCCAACGCCAACTGCTTCACCCTCGCCTTCAGCAGACCCGAATTTAGTTATCTACAGCAATACGCAATACGGGTTTAATTTCTCACTTCCGCTTGCATGGAAGGGCTACTCAGTTGTGAACAGCAAGTGGGAGGGCTTGTCCCTTAAAAGCGATATGAGCGGTAAGGCCTCTCTGACCGGCGATATTATATCGATAAGAGATCCCCGCTGGACAGAGCAGACCCCGAGACAGGACATTCCGGTCATGGTGTTTACGCTTGACCAGTGGAATTCACTGAAAAAAGGGGAATTTCACATTGGTGCGGCACCAATGGACCCGAGCGAGCTCGGACGAAACAACAAATATGTTTTTGCACTCCCCGCGCGTTACAATTACGCCTTCCCCTTGGGGTACGAGGAGGTCGACACGATTTTGAAGGGCGCTCCGCTTAAAACCTTTAATTTGAGTTAGAAAATTTATATTAAAATTCAAAATACTTCATTCTTATTATTGCTCATAAAACGCTTTGAGCGGAGGATAATATGAATGAAGTATTTAAATTTTAAGGAGCAAGTTTGAAACAAGTTCAAACTTCAACTGATTTAAGTGCGATTTTCTCGCCGCTTTTGCGGCAACCGAAAAACATGCACATTATGACCATTCTTTTTCATGGTTATTTTGTGCCTCAAGTAATACGAAAGGAATGGTCATTAATATGAAAAACAAACCCAAACCTGACGACCGCAGCGACAATGTTGAAAAGATTCAGAAGAATATCGACAAGACAATTCAGAACATGGAGCTTGCGGAGGAGATGATATCCAAAACCTCGGACGAGAAAATGAAAAAGAGCCTAGAGGCGAAAAATGAGAGAAGGGCGCAGGCTCTTGACGGATTGCGCCATGAAATCAAGGACGAAGCGGAGCATCAAAGATTCTAGGGGGAATCCAATTCCCCCTAGATACGCGGCTAAAGCCGCGATACCCCCGGTCGCGCACGATTTGCGCGGGCTGTGGTATTTTCCCGAGAAATAAATTCCCGGAAAAATAGATTATAATTGCCCTGCGAGGGGGTACTTTTGTAATAGCGCATGGTATTGCTGCCGTGCGCTGTTATTTCTGTTTGCTATTTAAATCTTTACTGAATAAAATTATTGACAAATAAATCAAGCGATGCTAAAATTATATCAATTTAAATCACTAACCAAAGAAATAAGCAACGGAAGTATTTCCGAGCTTTCCCGTCCTCTGATGAGGGCGTTTCTTGTTTGTAAAGGAGAAGATAAAAATGGATGTGTTTTTAGCCCTGCTGCCAATACTTGCGATACTTATAATGCTTCTGGTCTTCAAAAAGTCCGCCGACATCAGCGGAATCGTGGGATGGATTGTCGTATCAGTCGTTGCCATTGCCTTTTTCAGCACAAGCCTTGAGGTGGTGCTAAGATCAAGCGTTGCGGGCCTTGTTAAGTCGTTTTCAATCTCGGTAATGGTCGCGGTATCCCTTCTGCAGATGGCGTTTATGGAGAAGACAGGTGCGCTTAAAAGAATCACCGTCTTTATAAAAACGGTAGCGAACGGGAACAAGGCTATACAGATACTGCTCATCAATATCGGCTTCGGCTCTCTGATGGTTGCGGTTGGCGCGACTCCGGTTTCGATACTGCCGCCGATTATGCTGGCCATGGGCTACAGCACGGGGGCTGCAATAATCCTTCCTGCTATAGGCTACAATTCGCTTTGTACATACGCGCTGCTCGGCGCTCCGGTAGTCGTTTTCGTAGATATGGCAAACAAGTTCGTCGGAGGCGGACATTCGATTACGCTTTCTCAGGTTGGAACCGCCTTTGTGCCTATGGTAGCTGTCGTTTCGATTTTGATTGGATTTTGCATGCTATGGTATGTGGACAAATGGCAGGGAATAAAGAAGGGCTGGTTCCCGTGTGTGCTGTCGGGTGCGGCGATAGGAGCTGTTGCCGCCGTCTCAAGCAGGGTGGACAATCTCGTGCCTCTTACCGGTTTTCTCTGCGGACTCGCTGTAATTATAGTGCTTGCGCTGTTTCTTAAGATTACGGGGCACAAATTCATTGACAAGTCGATTTTAACGGAAAGCGAAAAGGCCTGCGAAAAGTCAATGCCGCTTTGGAAGGCGTTTATGCCGTGGATACTTCTCATAGTTATAGTTCTTTTCCTCAATCTCAACAAGGACATATTCAATACGCTCTATTATAAATGGCTTTTCCCGATAAAGGGCATCGCTGCGGACGGCAGCGGCATTGCGACAAGATTCGTTTGGAACGCTTACACTTGGGTGCTGGTCAGCACAATCATCGCCATACCTTTCCTGAAGCCGACAAAGCAGCAGCTTAAGGACACGATGAAGGTTTGGGGGAAACGAGCCCCTCGCCCTGTCCTTGCGGCGGCTATCTACTTCGCGATAGGCGAGGTGATGAACATGGCCGGCTACAACATGCTTTATAACGCAAATCACCAGCTGCCGAAATTCCTTGAAAGCAGCATGATTAAGGTGCTTGCCGACGCGTCAGTTCAGCTTTTTAAATCCGCATACGGCTTCTTCGTGGCGTTTATAGGCCTTATCAGCGGTTTCTTAACGGGCAGCGCGACCTCGGCAATCGGAATGTTCGGCAACTATTCAATGTCGACGGCGAAGGGACTCGGCGCAGATATTATCGCGATAACGGCTGCGCTGGCTTTCGGAGCGGGACTTGCGAGCATGGTATCTCCCGCAAAGCTTCAAAATGCCTCGGCGTCAATAGATAAAATAGGGGAAGAGAACAAGGTTATACGCATAGCATTCGTTTTTTCAGTCATACTTACGCTGGTTTCTTCCGTGATTGCCGCAGTCATTGTGTTGTAAGATATTAAGGCAGCAGAGCAGAAATCAAGGCTATTTGCCTTAACAAAATAAACCGTTTATGCGGAATACGGAGATTGACTTTGCCGGGTTACGGGCGAGCTCAGTCTCCGTTTTGCATACATAAAATGCTTGTTATATTCTTTGTGCAAATTCTACATATTATTAACACTAATTTCATCTTGGGTTGTACATATTTGTATGGATAAGAGTGCTGTTTTGTGATATAATTCATTAAAATAGGTAATAAGGAAAGTATATGCAGAAATTTGAACCTGAAATTTTAAAGCTTCTTGAACAAAATAGTCATAGCGGTGTTATGCCCATGCACATGCCTGGGCATAAGAGGAATACTGCCGACGCGCCTTTCCTTTCAAGGCTCGGCGGCGAGCTTGATGTTACCGAGATAGATGGTTTTGACGACCTTCACAATCCCAAGGGCATACTTCACGACTCTATGGAGAGGGCTGCTAATCTTTGGGGGAGCAAACACGCTATTTATCTTGTAAACGGAAGTACCTGCGGAATTCTTGCGGGTATTTATTCGAACACAAAGCGCGGCGGAAAGGTCATTATGGCGCGAAACTGCCATATGTCGGTCTATAACGCAGTGGAGCTTTGCGAGCTCAATCCGGTTTTCATAATGCCGCGCATCGACGCCAGCTTCGGTATTTACGCCTCTTTGCAGCCCGCGGACGTTGAGGCGGCACTTGAGATGAATCCGGACGCAAGCCTAGTGGTGCTTACAAGTCCGACTTATGACGGCGTTATAAGCGATATCCGTGCTATTTGCGAAAAAGCACACGCACGCGGTGTTCCGGTGCTGGTAGACGAGGCGCACGGAGCTCATCTGGGCTTTTCGCCGTATTTTAAGGGCGGCTCAGTTGAAGCGGGTGCCGATATAGTGATTCAAAGCATACATAAGACTTTATCGAGCCTTACGCAGACCGCTATCGCACATTTGAACGGAAGTATCGTCAATCTGAAGAAGTTCATGCGGAGCCTGACAATTTTTGAAACCAGCAGTCCGTCCTACCTTTTGCTTGCCTCGATTGACGGCTGCGTCGCTCTTCTGGAGGGCAAGGGGCGTGAGCTTTTCAGACAGTGGGAAGAAAACCTGCATATTTTCGATGAGAGGATAAGCAGCCTCGGACATTTGAAGGTGCTCATGCACGGCGACTGCAGTTTTGAGCATCATCCGGAAATCTTTGAGTTTGACAGAAGCAAAATACTTATTACCTCCAGGAAGAAGACCTGTTCAGGAGTTGGTCTGATGAAGGCTTTTCGAATGGAGCACAATATAGAGCTTGAGATGGCCTCGGGACAGTATGCGCTCGCGATGACAGGGCTCGGAGATACGAAGGAGGGCATAAAACGCTTTGCCCGCGCTTTGTGCAGACTGGATCAGACCTGCAATAGAAGCGATTCGAAGCCTCCCTTTACTCCTATTCCGGTAATCCCGAAAAGACGGCTGCCGCTTTCGGAGGCCGTGGTAGCTGACGCGGAATATGTGGACGCAAAAAAAGCTGAGGGAAGAATAAGCACGGAGTACGTCTGGGCATATCCTCCCGGAGTTCCGCTGATAATACCCGGAGAGGAGATAAATCTGGATTTTCTGTCGGCGGTCAGGGCCCTTCAGCTAAACGGCGTAAATCTTGTCAGCACGACAAGAATGGTGCCCTACCGTTACCGCGTTGTGGAATAAAGGCATTGCCAAACGTAAGGTAATATTATATAATAAATAGACTTATTTAAGGGGTATTATATTAATACCCCTTCAGACTATCAAAAAACTCCCTCGCAGGGAAATG
>CAYQMY010000167.1:0-4365 GCA_964418735.1 uncultured Oscillospiraceae bacterium
AAAAAGTGGTTGACAACTTAGCTGGGCTGGAATATATTGACCTAAAAGCGCAGCTTGAAGGCCTCAGCGAGGACGAGCTTTCGCTGGTTTCGGTAATGACCGAGCGCGAAATGCATATAGACGATATAATCGACCGCAGCGGAAGGGCTCCGCACACCGTCCTTTCGGCGCTCACGGCCCTTGAGCTTAAGGGCTACGCGACAGAACAAAAGGGAAAGCGTTATTCGCTTATCCTATCTAAGAAGAACTAAGGCAACACCGACGAGTTCACGGCTAAAGCCTTAAGCACGCGCTTGCTTGCTAATTTTCCGCCAAATCGTCCAAAAATGCTCGGGAATACACAAAGTATTCTCTGCGCTTTTTAGCCAATTTGGCAAAAAATCTGACTACGCAATCCCGCACTTAGAACTCGGCGGTGTTACCTTAAATCGCAGTGTTTATATAAATGCGTTTGTTATATACGTTTGTGATAAAAAAGAAATGAGGATTTCCGTTTATGGCGAAAACCAACCTGGTTATAGTGGAGTCTCCGGCGAAGGCTAGAACTATTGAGAAGTATCTGGGCAGCAGCTTCAAGGTCACGGCTTCTATCGGACATTTGCGCGACCTGCCGAAGAGCAAGCTCGGAGTGGATATAGAAAACGGGTTTATACCTGATTATAAACCGATAAAGGGACGCGAGGAAACAATCGCACAGCTTCGCGAGGACGTTAAAAAGAGCGACAGAGTTTATCTTGCGACTGACCCTGACCGCGAGGGAGAGGCCATTTCGTGGCACTTAAAGGAGCTTTTGAACCTCAACGACGAGAAGGCCCAGCGAGTGACCTTCAATGAAATTACAAAAAATGTAGTTAATGAGGCAATTAAGAATCCCAGACAACTTGATATGGATCTTGTTGACGCTCAGCAGGCAAGGCGCATACTGGACCGAATAGTCGGATATAAGATAAGCCCGCTGCTCTGGCGCAAAATTAAGCGCGGACTTTCGGCGGGCAGGGTTCAGTCCGTCGCGACACGCATGGTAGTGGACAGGGAAGACGAGATAAAGAAATTTACGCCAGAGGAATACTGGCTGCTTGACGCGCTGCTTTTGGCGGGAAAAAGCGTCTTTACAGCGCATTTTCACGGCTTTGGCGATAAGAAGCAGGAGCTTCACAGCGAAGAAGAGGTGAATAAGGTAATAGCTGCGGTGCGCGAAGATAAGTTCCGCATAAATAACGTAAAGAGGGCTGACAAAACGAAATCCCCGTCGCCCCCGTTTATCACCTCCACGCTTCAGCAGGAGGCTTCGCGAAAGCTCGGCATGACTCCGAAGCGCACGATGTCGATTGCCCAGCAGATTTATGAAGGCGTCGATATCGCCGGCGAGGGCACTGTAGGTCTTATTACCTACATGAGAACCGACTCCCTCAGAATCTCGGAGGAGGCTATAGTTGCGGCAAGGCAGTTTATAACCTCGCGCTACGGGCCTGATTATTATCCGCCGTCTCCGCGCCATTACAAGAGCAAGAACTCGGCTCAGGACGCTCACGAGGCAATTCGCCCAAGTAACGTAGTTCTTACGCCGGACAGCATAAAGAAGGACTTAACGCTTGAGCAGTATAAGCTCTATCGACTGATTTGGAGCCGCTATGTCGCGTCGCAGATGGCAAACGCTATTTATGACAGCGTATCAATAGACGCTGTTTCGGCGGGATATACCTTTAAATCCACCTACTCCTCGGTTAAGTTTCTCGGCTACAGCGCCGTTTACGAGGAGGGACGCGACGATGACAAGGAAGAAAAGCAGTCGCCGCTGCCCGAGCTCACTGTCGGGCAGACAGTTGACCTCAAGGACATAATTAACGAGCAGAAGTTTACCCAGCCGCCGCTTCGGTATACCGAGGCCACGCTTATCCGAGCTATGGAGGAGAAGGGAATCGGCCGCCCGTCAACCTACGCGCCTACAATTTCCACAATTACGGACAGGGAATACGTCCTGCGTGAGGGCAAGTATATTAGGCCGACACCTCTTGGAGAGGTTGTCACGGGTCTTATGAAGGACAAGTTTTCTGATATAGTAGACCTTAAGTTCACCGCCCGCATGGAAGACAGCCTCGATAGAATCGAGGAGGGCGATAAAAAGTGGAAAGAGGTACTGGCCGAATTCTACGAGGACTTTGAAAAGACCATTACTGACGCCGAAAAGTCGCTCGAGGGCGAAAGAATCAAAATTCCCGATGAGGTTTCCGACGAGATCTGCGAGAAGTGCGGAAAAAACATGGTCGTTAAATCAGGGCGCTTTGGGCGCTTCCTTGCCTGCCCGGGCTATCCGGAATGCAATAACACAAAGCCAATCGTTATCGAAATGCCGGGAAAATGCCCGAAGTGCGGCAGCAGAATATTAAAGCGCAGCTCAAAAAAGGGCTACGCCTATTACGCCTGCGAGAAGGGTCAGGCCTGCGGCTTTATGACCTGGGACGTTCCAACAAAGGACAACTGCCCGGAGTGCGGTCAGACGCTGTTCAAAAAGTCGGGTAAGGGCTTCAAAAAGCCTTTCTGCATAAATGAGACCTGTTCAAAATTCGTTCCCGAGGATAAGCGCGGCGGATACAAGAAAAAGGTCGCTGCTTCCGATGAGAACACCTCGGCTGAGATAAAGGACGAGTCGACAGACGGCAAGCTCGCCAAGAAACCTGCGGCTAAGAAACCCGCCGCCAAAAAGACCGCTGCCAAGAAACCGGCTGCCAAAAAGACAGCGGCAAAAAAGACAACAACTACAACAAAGGCGAAAAAAACCGCCTCCAAAAAGGATAAGGGATGAAAAACGTTACAGTAGTCGGAGCGGGACTAGCTGGCTGCGAAGCAGCCTGGCAGCTCGCTAACCGCGGAATAAGCGTAAAGCTCATTGAAATGAAGCCCAAAAAGATGACTCCGGCGCATATAAGCGAGGATTTTGCCGAGCTTGTATGCTCAAACTCGCTCAGAAGCGACGACCTATCTAACGCGGTGGGACTTCTCAAGGAGGAGATGCGCCGTCTCGGCTCGCTCATTATGGAGTGCGCCGACGCGACCAGGGTTGAGGCCGGAAGCGCGCTCGCGGTAGACAGAACGGGCTTTGCCAAAATGGTCACTGAGAAAATCAGAAACCATCCTAATATAGAGGTTTTGGAGCAGGAAGTTACGGAAATACCCGAAGGAACGGTTATAATAGCAACGGGGCCGCTCACCTCGGACGACCTTTCAAAGACAATAAACGGGCTGTTCCCGTCGCAGGAATACCTCAACTTTTTCGACGCTGCGGCGCCGATTGTCACGATGGAAAGCATCGATATGGACAGCGCCTTCTTTGCCTCGCGCTACGACAAGGGCACGGCGGACTATATCAACTGCCCGATGACAAAGGAAGAGTATTTAAGCTTCTGGAGCGAGCTCAAGGAAGCAAGGGAAGCTCCTGTCCACGGCTTTGTCGACGCCGGAGTATTCGAGGGCTGCATGCCTGTCGAGGTTATGGCACGACGCGGTGAGGACACTCTGCGCTATGGGCCTATGAAGCCTGTTGGACTTAAAAATCCAAAGACGGGCGAGGAATCCTACGCTGTCGTTCAGCTTCGCCGTGACAACGCCGACGGCACGCTTTACAATATCGTGGGCTTCCAGACGCATCTTGCCTTCCCCGAGCAAAAGCGCGTATTTTCAATGATACCGGCGCTTAGAGACGCCGAATTCGTGCGTTACGGTGTGATGCATAGAAACACATATATAAATTCTCCGAAGCTGCTGGACAGGTACTACAGGCTTCGAGCAGACAACCGTCTTAGGTTCGCCGGACAGATGACCGGTGTTGAAGGCTATGTGGAATCCTCGGCTTCAGGGCTTCTCTGCGGTCTTGAAACCGCGAGGGAGCTATTGGGTCTGGAGCCTGTAAACTTTACACAGGAGACGGCGATAGGCGCTCTGGCCGCCTACGTAAGCAACGAATCTGTGGTTGACTTTCAGCCGATGAACGTCAACTTTGGGATTATTTCTCAGCTTGGATACAAGGTGAAGGGAAAGCGGAACAAGAATGCGGAAATTTCTAAGCGCTCCCTTTTACTCATAGACGCAATAGCGGCTCAGTGTGGGTTTGCCGCGGAAGGAGGACAGGCTTGAAGATTATAGTTGACGCTATGGGCGGAGATCACGCTCCGCTGGAGGCTGTTAAAGGAGCTCTTAAGGCCGTGGCAGAGCAGGACGTCGAGGTGACTCTGGTCGGCCGCGGAGAAGAAATTTTAAATTGTCTTGCCGAGCAGGGGATTAAGACGCTTCCAAAGGGCGTGGAAATCGCCTACGCTTCTGAGGTTATAGAGATGGAGGACGACCCCGCAACCGCCGTAAGGGCAAAAA
>CAYQMY010000167.1:4375-5142 GCA_964418735.1 uncultured Oscillospiraceae bacterium
GTTGCGCTGAACCTTCTCAAGGAAGGCAAGGGAGAGGCCTTCGTTTCCGCTGGAAGCACGGGAGCGCTTCTATCCGGTGCGACACTGCTTGTAAAGCGTATTAAGGGCGTTCGCCGCGCGGCGCTTGCTCCGCTTCTTCCGACCCCAAACGGCGGCTGCCTGCTTATTGACTGCGGCGCAAACGCCGAGTGTACGCCAGAGTATCTGGTGCAGTTTGCCTTTATGGGCTCCTGCTATGTCACAAATCTGCTTAAAAAGCCTGAGCCGAGGGTCGGGCTTCTCAATATAGGTTCTGAGCCCGGCAAGGGCACCGAGCTTCAGAAGGAGACCTACCGTCTGCTTATGGAGCAGAAGGAAAAGGAAATGATCAACTTCATCGGCAACATTGAAGCGAGAGATGTTCTTTCGGGAGCGGCTGATGTTGTGGTATGCGACGGCTTTTCTGGTAATATACTTCTTAAGACGATTGAAGGTACTGCGTCATTTATAATATCTGGCTTTAAGGAAATTTTTCTCAAAAACACACTTACGAAGCTCGCCGCCTCTATAGTTAAAAGTCCGATGAAGGAGTTTAAGAAAAAGCTTGATTATACTGAGGTAGGCGGAACTATGTTCCTCGGAGTTACAAAGCCCGTAATAAAGGCACACGGCTCGTCCAACGCAAATGCCTTCGCGAGTGCGATACGTCAGGCGGCACAAATTGCTGGAACAGGCATAATCGAAGATATTCAGGATAAAATGTGGGATATGAAAACCAGCGAAGAATA
>CAYQMY010000168.1:0-5126 GCA_964418735.1 uncultured Oscillospiraceae bacterium
CGGCTTCCGCCTTCGATTACCTTTTTTGGCCAGATTCGAACCTTGTCCGCGATATAGGAGCCGTGTTCGATTACGGCCTCTTCTCCGATGATGCTGCCCTCCGAAACCAGACAGTCGCTTCCGATTTTTGCGTTTCGGCATATTATAGAGCCGCTTATCTCAGATCTTTTTCCTATCTCCGCCCCGTCAATAAAGGAGTTTTCGATTTTTGCGCCTTCGGAGATGTGGGAGCCGTTTCCGATTACTGCAAAGGGGCCGAGACTCGCATTGTTCTCGAAGCTTACTTCAGAGCCTATATAACAGGGAGAAGATATCTTTATATTGTCAGGAAGCTTGGAGTTGGCAAATACGCCCTTTGAAATCTTGTTTCCGAGGTCAAAGCCGACCTTTCCCTCCAGAACATCAAAAAGGCACTCGAGATATGCCTTTCCGCTTCCGATATCGCACCAATAGCCCTCGGCGGTTACAGCGTAAATTGGAATGTTTTTGCGTACAAGCTCCGGAAACAGGTCCCTTCCGAAATCAAATTTTTCTCCTTCGGGTATGTGTTTTAATATTTCCGGAGATAAAATGTATATGCCCGTGTTGATTGCGTCGGTAAGCACCCTGTCCCAGGACGGCTTCTCGACAAACTGCGTGACTCTGCTTTCTTCGTCGGTCAGAACAAGGCCGTATTCAAGAGGCTCTTCGCTGCGGTATAAAACAATTGTAGCGGGGGAGTTTTTCTCCTTGTGAAAACTAAAGCATGCTTCCAAATCAAAACTGCAGACAGCGTCTCCCGAAATAACTATAAAGTCGTCGGCTCCTATGAAATCCGAGCAGGCGCGAACCCCTCCGGCAGTTCCGAGAGGCTCTTCCTCGACGCTGTAGCTGATATTGACCCCGAAGTCAGAGCCGTCCTTGAAGTAGTCCTTCACAACCTGCGGCAGATACCCAAGAGTTATGCAGATGTCAACTATTCCATTTTTTTTGAGAAGCTTGATTATATGCTCCGCAACGGGCTTGTTGATTAAATCCACCATAGGCTTCGGGCGAAGTACGCTTACAGGCCGAAGCCTAATGCCCTCGCCGCCTGCCATAATTATAGCTTTCATTCCAAGTTCACTCCTTATATAAAAGTGTACTTAGTATTGCCGTTAAGGCAGTATATTAGTATAAATAATGTGCGCCGAACAAAGCCTAGTGCGCTGAAATATAAATGTTTCAACGCACTAGGCTTTGTTCAAATGCAAGGTTTTTAAGCATATTTGCTCAAAAACCTTGCATTTTGATTCTATGATATTTTAGAAAAATATCATAGAATACGCACATTGATTATTGTCTGCTTGTCAAAATGCTTGAAATTAAGCATTTTGACATTGGAAACGAAACAAATTGTTCCGTTTCTAATAAACAATTGGCTATAGCGAATTGTTCAGCAGACATTAATTAATGGGATAAATGATGTTTTAAACTGCTTGTACTATAAACATTACTCTGTTATAATAAAATTTAATGAAATAATATTCATACGCAAAGAGCAGGGAGGGAGCAGGCATGGACAATAAACATAATTTTGCAAAAAAGCTGTCGAGACTCAGCGAGCCCTCGATGATTTTATATTTCGCATTTCTTATTGTTTTCACTATAGCCGCCGTGTTGCTCGGGCAGTATATCCTTGCGGCAGGCGAAGCGTTGATTGTCATACTGCTCTTCATTTATTCACGAATTTCATCAAACAGGTACAGAAAAGAGCTTTCTGAATATATAGAATCCGTAAGCCTTTGCGCAGACAACCTAAGCGGAGATTCGCTTTCGAATCTTCCTATTCCGACCGTGATGTTTCAGGCGGAAAACTATAAAATTTTGTGGACAAACGAAGCGTTTCTTTCCATTGCCGACGGCAGGGAGAACGTCTTTGAATATAAGCTGACGGAGCTAGCGCCGGGCTTTTCCGCTAAATGGCTTCTGGAGGGCAAGAATATCTGCCCTGAGACAGTCAAACTCGGAAACCGGAAGTACAGGCTGTACGGAAGCCTTGAGCGAACCGAGAAGAAGGCGGGCGGCTTCAATTTTACGGGAACAGTATATTGGGTTGAGATCACTAATCTTGCTGAGATAGAGGAAGACTATGTAAAATCCCGACCTGTGCTCGCCGTTATTATGCTCGATAACTATGAGGATTTCCGCGGCGGACTGACAGATTCCGCAAACGCGGCCTCAGCAGCGGCAATTGATGAAAAGATTTCGGATTGGGCGGGCGGCCACGGGGGCTACTTCAATAAGTATGAGCGCGACCGCTATGTCTTTATTTTTGAAGAGCGGCATATGAAAAGCTTTATCGAGGAAAAGTTCAGAATTCTCGATGAGATACGCGAAATGTCGGTTCCAAGCGGAATTCCGGCGACTGTAAGCATGGGAATCGGAAGAGGAGCGAGAACTCTTGAGGAGAGTTTGAGCTTTGCCAAGCTTGCGCTCGAAATGGCTCTTTCACGCGGCGGCGATCAGGTGGTAATCAAAAACAAAACCGGCTTTGAGTTCTACGGCGGACGTTCCAAGGAGATTGAAAAGAGAACCAAGGTCAAGTCCCGCGTCGTAGCAAACGCACTGGGCGAGCTTATAAAGGGCTCATCGACCGTGCTTGTAATGGGACATAAGTACGCGGATTATGACAGCGTCGGAGCTGCGGTCGGCGTCTGCTGCATAGCCAGAAAGTTCGGCAAAACCGCAAGGATTCCCATTGATATGCTTCAAAATTCCGCGCATCAGCTTATAAAACGAATGATGAGCCTGCCCGAATACAAGGGCGTGTTTATTTCAGCGCAGGAGGCTTTAAATTATATCGACGATTCGGCTCTGCTTGTAGTCGTTGACACAAACAGGCCCGATCAGGTTGAGTCCGAGCAGGTACTGAATCTTTGCAGGCATGTCGTTCAGATAGATCACCACAGGAGAGCGGCAAATTATATAGATGATGTCGAACTCAATCTGCACGAGCCCTATGCTTCTTCCGCAAGCGAGCTTGTTACCGAGCTTATGCAGTACCTGTTAAGTCACTCTGATATACTCAGACCGGAGGCTGAGGCCCTGCTCGCCGGAATCGTGATGGACACAAAGAACTTTACCGCGAGGACGGGCAGCAGAACCTTCGACGCCGCTTCCTACCTGCGCAGGATAGGCTCTGACACCACCGAGGTCAAGAAGCTGCTTCAAAACGATTTTGTGAGCACAATTTCAAAGTACCGAATTATAGAAAGCGCCAAAATGTACGGCAACGGAATTGCCATTGCGGTTCCCGGGACTATTGAGGATAAGGTCATAGCGGCACAGGCCGCCGATGAGATGCTGAGCATTTCGGGCGTCCATACCTCGTTTGTAATATTCCACGATAGCGACATGGTCAAAATATCCGCAAGGTCGATGGGAGATATTAATGTTCAGGTCGTGCTTGAAAAGTTCGGAGGCGGAGGCAATATTTCAACCGCTGCCGCACAGATTAAAGACAGAAGCTATGAAGAGGTTCTTACGGAGCTCCTTGGCTCCATAGACGAATATTTAAACAATCAGCACAAAAACGAATACTCCAGAGAGGTTTAAGTGCCGAAAGCTCGGCGGTGCCGCCTCAAGCAATGCGAAAGGAATGAAGTTTGAAACAAGTTCAAACCTTTTTCTTGGTCGTTTTGTGCCTTTAGAAAGGAACGGTCATAATTATGAAAGTTATATTGTTGCAGGATGTAAAAGGTCAGGGCAAGAAGGGACAGGTTGTGGAGGTTTCCGACGGTTACGCCAGAAACTTTCTTATTCCGAAAAACCTCGCGGTTCAGGAAACAGCGGATATGGTCAATGTTCTGAAGCAGCAGGAGAAGGCTCGCCTTGCCAAGATTGAAAAAGAGAAAAAAGAGGCCTTGGAGATTGCCGAGAAGCTTAAAAGCTGCGTCGTAAAGATTTCCGCAAAGGCCGGAAGCGCCGGTAAGCTCTTTGGATCCGTTACGTCTAAGGAAATATCTGAGGCGATTGCGGAGCAGTATGGCTTTGCGATTGAAAAGAACAAAATAGTACAGCTTGATCCCATAAAGGCCTTCGGCTCTTATGAGATTAAGTGCAAGCTGGGGCACGAGATAACGGGCACAATTAACGTCATCGTGACAGAAGCAAAATAAACCACTTCTAAAAATTCCTTGGAGGGAAAGCGATGGACGAGCTGCTTAGTAAACAAATGCCGCACAGCATCGAGGCGGAGCAGTCGGTTTTGGGTTCAATACTCATAGATTCCAGATGTGTTAACGACGTGATACTGATGCTCACGGTTAACGATTTTTATCTGGAAATAAACCGCGAGATATATGAGACTATAGTCTCGATGTTTAACAATTCAAAGGTTATAGACGCCGTTACGATTCTCGATAATCTCAAAAGCGGAGGAAACAAGAGGCCTAACCTTCAAAGCTACCTTGTGGAGCTGATGAACGTTACGCCCACGGCGGCGAATGTTCTCGAATATGCAGCAATAGTACGAGATAAGGCTTTGCTTCGTAATATTGCCACCGTTTCTTCGGATATGAGCGGTATGGTTTTCGGCGGAGCGGGCTCTGCGGGCGACGTTCTGGAGGCTGCCGAGCAGAAAATTTATTCTCTCAGACAGGGGCGCTCCAAGGGCGGACTTGTCCCGATAGGCGAGATACTCCCTTCGGTTTTTTCGCATCTTAAGGATTTATCTCAGGGTGACGGCAAGCTTCCCGGATACTCCACCGGTTTTCCCGATCTCGACGAGAAAATAATGGGTCTTAATAAATCTGACCTAGTGCTTCTCGCTTCACGACCCGGTATGGGAAAGACTAGCTTCGCTCTGAATATCGGTCTTGCGGTAGCAAAAAAATCTATTAAAACCGTTGCGGTATTCTCGCTTGAAATGTCAAGAGAGCAGCTTGTTTTAAGGCTTTTGTCTGGTGAATCGTTCATAGATAACAGAAAGCTTATTACCGGAAAGCTCAGCGACGATGAATGGCGAAAGCTCGGCGCTGCTGCCGCGAACATAAGCCGAACCGACATTCGCATTGACGATACATCGACTCTCACAGTCTCTGATATGAACGCGGAGTGCAGAAGGCTGGATAATTTGGGCCTTGTTATAATAGACTATCTTCAGC
>CAYQMY010000169.1:0-5050 GCA_964418735.1 uncultured Oscillospiraceae bacterium
GCTTATCATGCCGACTATTCCGACCGGACCGGACAGGTCTTTGACGCCTGCCTTCCCGCCAATTAGATCGCTGAGTCCTAGACGCACAAGGCGAACAAAGGAAATAGAGTTGTACCACGAATTGCGCAGCTTGCTCCCGAAGGTGGCCTCCTCGGATTCTACCAAAAAGCCGTAGCGCTTGACTGTTTTGCCGTCCATGTCGTATTCGCGAAGCGACATTGGAAAGTTGTCAAGACGCACCTTTTCTCCGTTACGGATAACGACGATATCAGCGGTCTGTCCGTTACCCCTCGAAAGGAAGGTGGAAATGTCGTCGGTGAGATAAATCCGCTCTCCGTTTATCGAATAAAACCTGTCTCCCTTCGCGAGATACTGGCTTTCGGTATTTGGGAAATCCGACTCAAAGCCAGCGATTGTTGTAGTGGTAAAGACCTTTGACCCGGAAAACAGTATTACGATTATCAGAAAGCCCGCGAGGAAGTTCATAAACGAGCCCGCGATAAGAATAATAAACCTTTTCCAGATTGGTTTGTTGATAAAGGAGCCGGGATCGTCGGACTGCTCCTCCTCGCCCTCCATTGCGCAAAATCCGCCTATCGGAAACAGGCGGAGCGAATATTTTGTTTCCTTGCCCTGCTTTTTGAGTATGGCGGGGCCCATTCCGACAGCGAATTCATTTACGCGCACGCCGAGCGACTTCGCGGCAATAAAATGCCCAAGCTCGTGCACGGTTACGAGTAAACCGAAAACTATAATCGCAATTGCAATATACATCGAACTTATGCCTTTCTGACAAGCTCTCTCGCCTGTCTGTCCGCGCCGAGGATATCATCAAGATTCGGATTCTCTATGTTTTTGATGCTCTCCAAAGCGTATAAAACCTGCTCATATATACCGTTAAAGTCTATTTTGTCCTGAAGGAAAAGATTCACCGCTTCTTCGTTTGCGGCGTTCATAACCGCCGCCGCCGTGCCGCCCCTCTTCGCCGTTTCCATCGCGATTTTGAGACAGGGGAAGGCGTCTAAATCCGGCTCAAGAAATGTGAGCGGAGACATTTTTATAAAATCTGGCGGATCGGAGATTGAAGCCATTCGATTCGGGTAGGTAAGCGCGTACTGTATCGGCAGCTTCATGTCCGGCTGTCCGCACTGCGCGATTACTGAGCCGTCAATAAATTCGACCATCGAGTGAACAACGCTCTGCGGATGTACGAGCACCTTTATCTGCTTGGGCGAAACGCCGAAAAGGTGCATCGCCTCAATAAATTCGAGACCCTTGTTCATAAGCGTCGCTGAGTCTATGGTTATTTTTCTTCCCATGTTCCAGTTCGGGTGCTTAAGCGCGTCCTCTTTTTTGACCTTAGAGAGCTCCTCAAGGCTGCGCCCTCTAAACGGCCCACCGGAAGCTGTAAGCAATATTCTTGAAACCGGCGCGTTTCCCTGCCCCGCAAGGCACTGGAAAATTGCGGAATGCTCGGAATCCACCGGAAGTATTTCAGCATTATATTCCTTTGCAGCAGCCATTACAAGAGTTCCCGCACAGACAAGAGTTTCCTTGTTCGCGAGCGCTATGCGCTTGCCCTTTTTTATGGCTGCCATCGTGGGAATAAGCCCTGCGGCTCCCGACATCGCGGTAATCACCGTGTTTGAGCTGTCCGACGCCGCCTCGACTACTCCGTCCATACCGGACACAACGCGTATAGGGGTGTCGGCAAGGCGAAGCTTTAGGTCTGCCGCGGATTTTTCGTCGTACACCGCGACAAGCCGCGGATTAAACTCTCTCGCCTGCTCCTCAAGTAGCTTTACGCTGCTGTTAGCCGCAAGCGAAGAAACCGAAAGCCCTAAGTGTTTTACCACCTTAAGGCTCTGTGTGCCAATGGAACCTGTCGAGCCTAGGACAGATATAACATCAGTCATCATATTCATGACCATTCCTTTTGAAGTTGCTTTAAATCTATACTCCTATAGCAGGCAGCAAGATTATAAGACTGTAGATAAGCGGAGCGGCAAAAACGACGCTGTCAACCCTATCTAGCATTCCTCCGTGACCCGGAAGAAGATTTCCGTAATCCTTAATCTTAAATTCACGCTTCATAAGCGAAAAAGCCAGATCGCCGAGCTGGGCAGCAGGGCTTCCGATTAATCCGTAGAATATAAGTATCGGGAAGCTTACGGAGAGTCCGCAGGCGAGCTTTATGATAAGTCCGTAAATCATCATTCCCAGAACGGAACCTGCAATACCGCCGACCGCTCCTGCGACCGTCTTGTGAGGACTCACATGTGGGATAAGCTTACGCTTCCCAAACGCCCTTCCTGTAAAAAATGCGCCTGTATCGCTACAATATGCGGCGACAAAGGGAAGCATGACAAGATATGCCCCATTTTCCAGAAGCCTTATCCGCAAAATCGAGTTGAACATAAAGGGAATGACGAGCGCCGAGAAGATAACCGCCATAATCGCAAACGCGGCTCCGTTTTCTCCCCTGTACTGAGCAACGCCCTTAAAAAACAAAAGCAGTGTCAGCAAAAACAAGGCGGCGGTAAAGGCAAACAGATTCGAGCCGAAAAAAATCCATTCCGGCACGGCAGCCGCGAAAAGCAGGGCAATAAGCATATATCCGGCATCCTTTGCAAGACCGGCTCCGCGCATAAACTCGAAAGCCATAAGCGCGTTTACCGCTGCAAGCACGGTGACAAGAAGCCAGAGCGGCGCGAGGATAGCCAGTGCCAGAAGTATAAGGACTAGTATTACGGCGACAATTACCCTTGCTTTCATGCTTACCCACCCCCGACGAGCTCACGACGAGCTGTTACTGTTTTATCTGCTCCATATTAAAGACCTCGATAATGTCGCCTTCCTTGACATCGTTGAACTTTTCGATGGACAGTCCGAATTCGTAGCCGGAGGCAACCTCCTTGACGTCGTCCTTAAAGCGGCGCAGGGAAGCGAGCACGCCTTCGTGTACTACTATGCCGTCTCTTATTACGCGAAGCTGGGAGTTTCTAACGATCTTTCCGTCCAGAACGTAGGCGCCGATAACGGTGCCGATCTTCGAGACCTTATAGACCTGCCTTACCTCTGCGTGTCCGCTGACAACTTCCTTGTATTTGGGGGCAAGCATGCCCTTCATGGCGGCTTCAATTTCGTCTATGCATTCGTAGATGATACGGTACATGCGCATATCCACATTAGAGCGTATAGCGCTGTCGCGGGCCGCGTTGTCGGGGCGCACGTTAAATCCGACAATAATGGCGCTGGAGGTCGCAGCCAGCATAACGTCTGTTTCGCTGATTGCTCCGACTCCGCTGTGGATTACCCTTACGCGCACCTCTTCGTTCGTAAGCTTTTCAAGCGAGGTTTTGATAGCCTCAGCCGAGCCCTGAACATCAGCCTTGACGATGATATTGAGATCCTTGATTTCGCCCTGCTGTATCTGAGCGAACAGATCGTCGAGAGATACCTTCTTGACCTCAACGCCGCCCTCCTTGGCGCTGGATTTGCGCTGTTCGACAAGCTCTCTCGCCATTCTCTCGTCGGTGACGGCGTTGAATACGTCGCCTGCGTTCGGCACCTCGCCGAGACCCATGACCTCAACAGGTACCGAGGGTCCAGCTTCCGTGACCTTCTCGCCCTTGTCGTTAGTCATAACCCTGACGCGTCCGACGGCTGTTCCGGCAATGAGTATATCGCCCTGACGGAGCGTTCCGTTTTGTACGAGCACGGTCGCGACAGGGCCCCTGCCCTTGTCGAGCTTCGCCTCGATTACAGTACCTCTTGCCTGACGGTTCGGGTTCGCCTTAAGCTCCTTCATGTCGGCGGTAAGGACGACCATTTCAAGCAGATTGTCGAGGCCCATACCCGATTTTGCGGATATCGGACAAATTATCGTATCGCCGCCCCACTCCTCGGAAACGAGTCCGTATTCGGTGAGCTGCTGCTTTATCTTTTCGGGATTTGCGCCCGGTTTATCCATCTTGTTGACAGCGACGATTATTGTGACCCCCGCCGCCTTCGCGTGGTTGATTGATTCTACTGTCTGAGGCATGATGCCGTCGTCCGCCGCGACAACAAGAATCGCGATATCGGTTATCATCGCACCACGGGCACGCATAGAGGTAAACGCCTCGTGACCAGGTGTATCGAGGAAGGTAATCGGCCTTCCGTTAATCTGAACCCTGTATGCGCCTATGTGCTGGGTGATGCCGCCAGCCTCGCCCTCTACAACATGCGCTTTTCTGATTCTGTCGAGAAGCGAGGTCTTGCCGTGGTCAACGTGTCCCATTACAACGACAACAGGGGCGCGATCCTCAAGCTCCTTTTCGACGTCCTCTCGGTCGTCAATCAGCTTTTCTTCGATTGTAACAACAACCTCGCGCTCAACCTTGCAGTTGAGCTCCATCGCAACCAGCGCTGCGGTATCGTAATCTATAACATCGGACAAGGAAGCCATAGTTCCAAGCTTAATAAGCTGCTTTACCACCTCGGCGCCGGTCTTCTTCATTCGGGCGGCGAGCTCTCCGACGCTAATCTGATCGGGTATCATGACCTTAAGCTGCTGCTTTTTGGCAATCTCAAGCTGAAGCTTATGGAGTTTGTCTCTCTCCTCCTGACGCTTCTTTATGCTTGCCGCCATATTCTGCGGCTTGCCCTGAACCCTCTTTGTGAACTTCTCCTTGCCCTGATTCATCTTGGCTGCGCGCTCGGGCACGAGAGTGTCAAGACGCTCGTCATACTTCTCGATGTTTACGGTTGCGCCGCGGGTATCAATGATCCTCTTTTCAGGCACAGTCTTCGGAACGTGGGGCGTATGCTCGTGCTTTCTTTCGGGCTGAGCCTGCGCAGGCGCCGATGGAGTCCGCGCTACGTTCTCATTAGGCCTTAAAGGCTGCCATGTTGGCTTGACAGTCTCGTTAGCCACAGTCGCAGCGGGCTGTACGGGGGCCGTTGCTTCTGGCTTAACGGCAACCGGTTCTGTCTTCGGCTCCGGCTTCTTGCCGGCGTCCGCAAAGACCTCCTCGATGCTGCCTATCTGATTGTGACTGGTGAGGTA
>CAYQMY010000170.1:0-5024 GCA_964418735.1 uncultured Oscillospiraceae bacterium
TCATGCCGCCCTCTCTCACGGAAAACGGCGGTTCATCGCATATCGCGCGGTCAATTTTAGACTTGATATCGGCAAGGTCATCGAGCTGCGAAAGCTCGTGCAGAGCAGCGGCCTTCATTGGAGAAAGCAGCTTTTTAATTTCCGGAAGCTTTTCAGCGGAGGACGAAAGGGCAACGAGGTCGCGGCAGTTAGCACTGCCGTAGACTATACGCCCGATAAGGCGTTCGATATCGCCTATTTCGCGAAGCGCAATTTTTAGCTCACCCCGTATAATACCCTCTCCGAAGAGCTCTCCAACTGCGTTTAGACGGCGGTTGATCGCGGCGGGTGTCAGAAGCGGCTTTTCAAGCCAGGAACGAAGGAGCCTTCCGCCCATAGACGTTTTGGTGTTGTCGAGCACCCATAAAAGGCTTCCGCGCTTTTCGCCGGAGCGAAGAGTCTCGGTCAGCTCGAGGTTTCGCCTTGTGTAAATATCTAGCTCCATAAACTGGCCCGAGGTATAGAAATTAAGCGAGTTTATGTGCGATAGGTCTGTTTTCTGCGTTTCATGTATGTATGATAGAAGTGCCCCTGCGGCGCAAACGGCGGGGGGATTTTCCCCGAGCCCCAGCTCGTCAAGGCTTGATGCCGAAAACTGCTCGCAAATCAGCGCGGCAGACTCCATAAACAAAAACCTTTGGTCGGCAGCAATGAAAGGACAGCCCGAGGAGGAGTTGATAAACGCCGAGATCGCGGCGCTTTCTAAAGCGCCGGAGTTCAAAACGGCCTCGGCGGGGCGGTATCGTCCCAGCTCATTTACTATATGCGTTTCGGCGTTCTCGGAGAACACAGCAAGCGAAAATTCACCGGTCGAGATGTCGGCAAAGCATACGGCACCGCCGGAAGTATCCAGATAAAGCGAGGCAATATAATTGGATTTGCTTTCATCGAGCATCGAGCTTGAAATAACGGTGCCCGGAGTAATAATGCGGACAATATCGCGAGAGACAAGACCCTTCGCGAGAGCGGGGTCCTCGGTCTGCTCGCATATAGCCACCTTGTAGCCCTTGGCGAGTAGCCTTGCAATATACGCCTCGCTCGAGTGATACGGAATTCCGCACATCGGTGTGCGTTCCTCGGGGTTTTCCTTCGCCCTGTCTCTTGTGGTGAGGGTGAGGTCGAGCTCCTTCGAGGCCGTACGAGCATCCTCGTCGAACATCTCGTAAAAGTCGCCGAGCCTGAAAAACAAGATGCAGTCTTCCGTCTGACTTTTTATCTCCTGGTATTGACGCATCATAGGGGTTGTTTCAGCCATACCGCACCTCCTAAACTATCTCTCCGAAAAGGGCCCAAGTTGTGCTGCTTGTAATTTTTGCGTTTACAAATGTACCTATAGAAGATTTATCGCCCTTTAAATGAACCAGTCTTCCGCCCGCTGTGCGGGAGGTAAGGTTATTATCGGTATCGTTGTCCGATTCTCCGTCGACAAGCACGCGAACGGTTGTGCCGACATATTCCGAGTGCTTTTGCCCGGAAATGGAGTTTTGAAGCTCAAGCAGGCGGTCAAAGCGGCGCTGCTTCTCCTCTCTTGTGAAGGGGTCGGGCATTTCAGCCGCGGGAGTTCCCTTGCGGGGAGAATATATAAAGGTAAAGAGCGCGTCAAAGCGCACCTTTTCCAAGACCTCGAGTGTTTCTTCAAATTCCTCGTCGGTTTCGCCGGGGAAGCCCACGATGACGTCGCTCGTCAGAACAATGTCGGGGATTATCTCCCTCGCCATTTCTACAAGCTTTAAATATTCTTCCTTCGTGTAGCCGCGGTTCATCGCCTTTAAAACGCGGGAGCTGCCTGCCTGGAACGGAAGATGAATGTGCTTCGCGGCCTTGCCGCAGCTTGCCATGGTTTCGAAGAGCCGTCTAGTCGCATCCTTCGGGTGGCTGGTCATAAAGCGAATTACAAATTCGCCGTCTATCTTGTTAATTTCCTCGAGAAGATACGCAAAATCAACGCCAATGCCGAGGTCCTTCCCGTAGGAATTTACGTTTTGCCCCAAAAGGGTAATATCCTTGTAGCCCTCTGCGATGATTTCCTTCGCCTCGGCTATTATGTGCTCGGGCCTGCGGCTTCTCTCTCTTCCGCGCACGTAGGGGACTATGCAGTAGGAGCAGAAGTTGTTGCAGCCGCTCATAACCGAAAGCCAGGCCTTGACGCCCCTGTCGCGGTAAACCGGAAGACCCTCGGTAATCTCTCCGTCGGTTTGCCTGAGCGCGAAAACGCGCTTGTGCTTCGGCTTAGTTACGCTCTCGAGAAGCTCCGGAAAGCGCGGCAGCTCGTGCGTGCCGAAAACAAGGTCTACATAGGGGTAGGACTTTTTTATTTTCTCGGCGACATGCTCCTGCTGGACCATGCAGCCGCAAATTGCGATAATCATATCACGACGGGCCTTTTTTGCATGCGAAAGCGCTCCGACGTTTCCGAAAACGCGCATTTCGGCGTGTTCTCTGACGGCGCAGGTGTTTATGACGACTACATCGGCCTCAAATTCGTCCTTCGTGAAGGTGTAGCCCATCCGGCTGAGCATTCCGCGTATCCGCTCGCTGTCCGCCTCGTTCTGCTGACAGCCGTAGGTGTCAACAAAGGCCTTGGGAGAGAATGGCAGAGCGGCGTTTTTTTCGGCTATACGAGCCATGATTTCGCTTTGGTGCATAAGCTCAATTTCGGGTGTTTCGTTATTACGTTCCAAGGTAAATATCTCCGATCAGATAATAGACTTTATTTTATCATTTCCCGACAAATTTTACAACGGGTGTTTGACGAATTAGTCGAAACTGGTTATAATTTAAGGCAACACCGCACAATTCACGGCTAAAGCCTTAAGCACGCTCTTGCTTGCATATTTTCCGCCAAATCGTCCAAAAATGCTCGCGAATACACAAAGTATTCGCTGCGCTTTTTAGCCGATTTGACAAAAAATCTGACTGCGCAATCCCGCACTTAGAACTCGGCGGTGTTGCCTTATATGTAAACTTAGTCAAGGCTGGTGAGTCATTATAGAAAAGCACGAGATTGAAAAAGCTGTTCTGGCGGGGCTTTCCGCCGACAGTCTGGATAGGGACGAGCGCTCCACCGAGAGCAGCATGGAGGAGCTTCGCGCTCTTCTCGAAACTGCGGGTGGGGTATGCTGCGGCGCGGTGCTGCAAAACAGGCCCACACCTGACCCGCGCAGCTTTATAGGCGAGGGCAAGGTTTCTGAAATGAAGGCGCTGATAGAAGCAGAGAAGTGTTCGCTTGCCGTGTTCGACAACGAGCTTTCGCCTTCTCAAATGCGCGCCCTCTCAGAGGACCTCGGAGTAAAGGTGCTCGACAGGAGCGGCTTAATTCTCGACATTTTTGCTCAGCGGGCGATGACAAGGGAGGGTAAGCTTCAGGTCGAGCTCGCTCAGTACAAGTATCTGCTGCCGAGACTGACCGGTATGTGGACGCACTTGGTGCGTCAGACAGCCAGCGGCGGCAGCAGCCCCATCGGTACCAGAGGCCCCGGAGAAACGCAGCTGGAGACTGACAGACGCCATATAAGGCGTAAGATTCAGAAGCTTGAAGAAGAGCTTGAGGCGGTTCGTAAGGTGCGCGGTACTCAGCGCAGACGCCGTGAAAAGAATAAGATGCCTGTGGTCGCACTTGTCGGATACACCAACGCGGGCAAATCGACGCTGTTAAATTATCTCACAGGCGCTGATATTCCGGCAAACAATCGGCTTTTCGACACACTTGACACAACAACGAGGCGCCTTGCGATAAGCGAGACACAGGAGGTTTTGCTCTCGGACACCGTCGGCTTTATTAGGAAGCTTCCGCACCACCTTGTCGAGGCTTTCAAAGCCACGCTTGAGGAGCTAAGCTACGCCGATCTGCTGCTGCATGTGATAGACGCGTCAAACCCCGACTGGCAGCTTCAGGCTAAGGTCGTAGAGCAGCTAATTACTGAGCTTGGAGCAGAGCAGACGCCGAAGATTGATGTCTACAATAAAGCTGACTTATGCACCGGAGATATATTGCCGCACGGGGAGAACAGCATCGCGATATCTGCGCTGACAGGCAAGGGAACGGACGAGCTGATAAGCCGCATAAATGACCTTGTAGGCAAGGGCAACCGCCGACTAACGCTGAAGCTGCCTTATCCTAAGGCAGGAATTCTAGACCTTCTTCATCAGGAGGCCGTAGTAGAAAAAACCGAATATACTCAGGATTATATACTCGTTGAAGCCGTATGCCCTCCCGAAATCTACGGAAAGCTTCGGGAATTTGTTTCCGAGGTTGAATGATGGCGGAAAAGGGAGAATATCTCGTCCCCTCCGGCTTCGGCGAGGCGGAGCTTATCGAGAAGCGCTCGCGCTTCATCGGCAGAGTCTGGCTCACGGAAACCGAGGAGGAAGCGCTTGATAGGATAAAGGAGATGCGCGAAAAGCACTGGGACGCGACGCACAATGTCTACGCCTACATTATCAGGCACGGTGGGGCAATGCGCTATTCGGACGACGGAGAGCCGCAGGGTACGTCCGGTATGCCTGTGCTGGGAGTGTTCCGCTCGGCGGAGATTATGAACGTCTGCTGTGTTGTTACGCGCTATTTCGGCGGAGTGCTTTTGGGCACGGGAGGACTCGTACGTGCGTATTCGCATACCGCGTCGCTTGCTCTGGAAGCCGCCGGGATATCGGTGATGCGGCTGTGGAAAAGCGTGAAGATAGTCTGTACCTATCCCATGTTTGAGCGCGTGAGAAATGAAATAATCGCCTTCGAAGGCATTTTAGGGAACATAGATTACGGTGCTGATGTCGAAATCGAGGCGCTGCTCCCCGGAGCTAAAACCGACGAGTTTTGTCTTGAGCTCATAAACCTAACCGCCGGCACGGTAATTGCAGAGGTGACGGACGAGAGCTATAGAAGCGTGAGAATAAAATAGAAGTAATAATAAAAGCCTGAGCCGGTTTTTCCGGTTCAGGCTTTTTTGTACAGGACTTTTCATTGAAGGCTCCCTCTGACGAGGGAG
>CAYQMY010000171.1:0-5002 GCA_964418735.1 uncultured Oscillospiraceae bacterium
GGTCCCACGGTATACAATTATATTCACGTCGGCAATGCGAGACCGATAATAATGTTTGACGTTCTGCGCCGCTACTTTGAGTACCGCGGTTTGGACGTCACCTTAGTCCAGAACTTCACCGATGTGGACGACAAGATTATAAACCGCGCCAATGAGGAGGGCACTACTTCCAACGAGGTTGCGGAAAAGTATATTAATGAATACTACACCGACGCCCACGGTCTCGGTGTCCGTGACGCCTCGGTACATCCCAAGGCCACCGAAAACATAGACGAGATAATAGAAATCGTAAAAACGCTTATCGAAAAGGGCTATGCTTACGAGGTAAACGGCGACGTTTACTACCGCACCTCTAAATTTGAAGGCTATGGCAAGCTCAGCCATCAGCCCATGGAAGAGCTTCAGGCTGGTGCCCGCATTGATGTTGCCGATATCAAGGAAAGCCCGATGGACTTCGCGCTCTGGAAGGCCGCAAAGCCCGGCGAGCCGCATTGGGATTCCCCCTGGGGTCAGGGCCGCCCCGGCTGGCACATTGAATGCTCCGCCATGTCCGTGCGTTACCTGGGGAAAACCATCGACCTTCACTGCGGCGGTCAGGACCTCACCTTCCCTCACCACGAGAACGAAATCGCGCAGTCCGAGGCCGCAAACGGCTGCAAGTTCGTAAACTATTGGATGCACAACGGCTTTATAAGCATAGACAACCGAAAGATGTCGAAGTCTCTCGGCAACTTCTTTACCGTCCGCGAGGCCGCAGAAGCCTACGGCTATTCCACAATCCGAATGTTTATGCTGATGTCCCATTACAGAAGTCCGCTCAACTATTCGGGTGAGGCACTGATGCACGCAAAGGCCGCTCTAGAGCGGTTGACTACAGCGGTCGAAAACCTGAAATTCTTGTCAAAGAATGCAGCGCGCGATTCTCTCAGCGAAGCCGAGAAGGAAAAGCTCACCGGTTTCGGTATTTACAGAGAGCGTTTCGTTAATGCTATGGACGACGATTTTAACACGGCAGACGCCGTTTCCGTCATTTTCGAGCTTGTGCGCGAGATAAACGGAGCTACAGCCGCAGACATGAATCCGTCCAAGGAAATGGCTGATGCCTCGCTCAAAGCGCTTACCGAGCTTATAGACGTACTCGGTCTTATTTACGGTGAAAAGACAAACGATATTGATTCCGAGGTTGAGGCTCTTATCGAAGCGCGGCAGAAGGCGCGCAAGGAAAAGAACTGGGCCGAGGCCGACCGCGTCAGGGACGAACTTAAAAATATGGGCATCGTCCTTGAGGACACCCCGCAGGGTGTCAAGTGGAAGCGCGGATAACGTCGTTTTCTCCTAAAATTTCTCGTAATGCCGTGTAATTTCGTGAAAGTTGCACGGCATTATTTTTGCAGGATATCTTGACTTGCATTGCAAAAATTGCTATTCTTATTGTTAATATTAATGTGAAAGGGGGAGAAATGATGCCAAAAATGAATGACGCTCAGAACTTTTTGCTCGAAGATGACATTGTTTCCTCGTCAAAAAAGTTTGTCGGAGACCTCTGTGACGAGTTCAAAAAGAACAACTATATCCATCCATCCTACTACGAAAAGGTGGATGTAAAACGCGGGCTTCGCAACGCCGACGGTACTGGCGTTATGGCCGGAGTTACACTGATCGGAAACGTGCAGGGTTACATTATTCGTGACGGAGACATTATTCCGCAGGATGGGCATCTGATATACAGGGGTGTCGACGTAAGCGATTTGATCGACGGGTTTATTTCCGAGAATCGTTTTGGTTACGAGGAGACTGTTTACCTGCTTTTGTTCGGTGCTCTCCCCACCATTGAACAGCTGACTGAGTTTAAGCATATTCTTAACGAGTGGAGCGCTCTGCCCCCCGATTTTACGGAGGATATGATTATCAAGGCTCCGAGCCGCGACGTTATGAACAAGCTGGCTCGCTCCATACTCGCCCTCTATTCATATGATTCCGAGCCGGAAGTTAGGACACTTGAGGCGGAGCTTTTTCAGGCGTTGCGTATGATTGCGCGCTGCCCGAGCATAGTCGCCCACGCTTATTCCGTTAAGCGCCACTACTTCGACAATGAGAGCCTCTATTTGCACCGCCCGAGAAGCGATATGAGCATTGCGGAGAATTTCCTCTATTCAATACGCCACGACAACAAGTTTACAGACGATGAAGCAAAGCTCCTTGATCTGTGCCTTGTTCTCCACGCCGAACACGGCGGCGGAAACAACTCGGCTTTTGCCTGCCGCGTGCTTTCCTCGTCCGGCACGGATATCTACTCTGCTCTTTCCGCGGCTGTCGGTTCCCTCAAGGGCCCGCGTCACGGCGGTGCCAACAAAAAGGTTACCGAAATGTTCGACGACATCGAGAGAAACGTCAAGGACTGGAAAAGCGAGGATGAGCTTTACAATTACCTCGCCAAACTCATCCGCAAGGAAGCCGGCGACAAATCAGGACTTATTTATGGCATGGGCCACGCAGTCTATACACTGTCCGACCCGCGCGCAGTGATTTTGAAGAAGTTCTCTCGCAAGCTGGCCGAAGATAAGGGCATGGTTGACGAGCTTGATCTTATTGAAGCCGTCGAGCGCCTTACTCCGAAGGTCTTCCTCAACGAGAAGGGCAGCGACAAGGTTATGTGTGCAAACGTCGACATGTATTCAGGCTTTGTTTACAAGATGCTGGATATCCCGCAGGAACTGTTTACCCCGATTTTCGCCGTGTCCCGTATGGCCGGCTGGTGTGCCCACCGCATCGAAGAGGTCTACAATTCCGAAAACAACCGTATCATAAGGCCCGCCTACAAAGCTGTAAGTAAACCCAGGCCTTACGTCGAGCTGAAATCAAGATAAAAACCCTCCTGTTTTTGAAAACAAGCCGAGCCTGCGCATTGCGCGGGCTCACTTTTTCTTTATTCTATATTTGCGGAGTCACTTATTTTCTTTGCAGATGAGGTCTACAACATGGTGGAGGGTTATTTGTACGAAAATCTCCTTCGAATCCTACTCGGGCAGCAACATCCGGGTAAATTCGAGCGCGCTCTTGACCCTCAGACGGAATTCCTTATTCGTAACGCCTGGGCAAAGCGCGGCACGGAAGAGGGCACTCTTTTAAGCTGTTACTTCAAGACGAAGGCGGCGCTGGTCGGGATTGGCGCTCCTCTCATTTATTTTTACCTGCCGTGGCAAAGGCGCTTGGGACGGAGTGTGTTTTGCCGGAAAACGCGGAGGTCGCGAACGCTATCGGTGCTTTGAGAGCGGATATCGACGCCGTAGTAAAGGTGGAGATATCCCAGCACGTGACCCCGGGCGGCAATACGTATTACATCGTGCACGCGCCGTCTGGAAGCCGCAAGTTCGAGAACCTCGATGAAGCGCTGAGTACGGCTAAGGCCGCATCCGAGGAGGCGGCACAGAAGGAGGCTCGGGCGCGCGGTGCGCTAGGACAGCTTGCCGTAAGCCCGAATATCAAAAAAATTCATCCTCAAACGGGCGGGGCGGCAGCGTGGACATGGGATACACTGTTGTTTCCGCGGTAACGGTGCGCTTCAGGTAAGTACAATTAGGCATGAGTGACTGCTTCCACTGAGAAGCAGCTCAAAAAGCTGAAGGTTTAGCTTCTGCTCTGCTAGTCCTTAAGCAATGTATTGATTTTAGAAAATTGTTTGATATAATAACTGCAGAAGCAGTTATTATATGCGAATGTGCCCTTTTCAAGGGCACGCGCTAAGATTTAAGCCGCGGCGCGGGACGCGCCGGTGGCATATTATATCATAATTGAAAATTATGATATAATATCCGCAGAGCGGATATTATTTTGCGCATGTGCTCACTCCGTGCGCACGCGCTCATTTTTAAGCCATGCCGTCGGAGACGGCATATGGCATATTGTATCATGATTGAAAATCATGATATAATAATATTTAGGGAATGAACTAACGTTACAAGGAGATGCATTATGTTTATATCGTTCTTGACCTTCGTCGTGTTTATATTGATTTTTCTTATAAGCGAAAATATTTTGTTAGCTATTTTGTGCGGCGTCGGCGCTCTTCTGATTTTGAGAAGTTTTGAACCTTGGCTAGCATTGCTTCAAAGAAAGATTTTTCCGCTTACAAAGATTACGACGATGCATGAGCAGGATATGGATAAAGGCCAAGGACGTGGTGTTCGGATTTTGGTCGTCACCGAGTATACTGAATTTGACCCGGCTGATACTCGGAGCGTAGAGATCTTCGATAAAATCGTTGCCGAAGCGGTTGAGAATACGCGGCAATCAAAACCTTTGTTTGATTTAAGATACACCATAGTATGTGAAAAGAACCTTCCGATTCAATATTCGTCTTGTGTATGCGGCGAGAAAAACTCTGGAGTGCGTAAGTGTCACAGGGCATGGCTGAAGTCAATAAATAGTAAAGATTTCGGTGCGTATAAGAGTGATATTGAGTTTTTCGTTTATGATGTATTATTTGACGATCTTGTCACAGGTGAGCCGAGGAGCTCGGTTGTAATGTTTTTGTTTGATAATAGGTTGCCGACTGCATTGACAAATACAGACAAGGAGCCTGACGCTGCCGCAGAGGGCTGAAGACAGCTAAAAGCAGCTATATAATGCAATTTTCTCAGGTGTATTTATTAATGTTGATTTTTTTGCGTAAGGCGAATTTAATGCAGCATCTATGGACAAATAGGGACTTAATCTTTGATATACAAGGATTAAGTCTCTTTTATTTTACACAGATAAAATGTAATTTTATTGTTGACAAACCCCAATTCTGCTGATATACTACACGGGCGTTCCAAAGACAGCAGGGGGTTTTAAACCATAAGTATCCTGCCGAGGGGCTGGTCTGAAATATTTTAGGCAGCTTTATCTCCTCATGTCTTTTTCGACATGGGGTTTTTTATTTTTGGACGCCGATAATTATCTCGGAGGTGAAACTCAGTATGCCTAACGCAAAAGTGCTCAGCGAAAAGCAGGCAATTGT
>CAYQMY010000172.1:0-4982 GCA_964418735.1 uncultured Oscillospiraceae bacterium
GCCAATGATGTAATCCAGGTTACAATCATATATTGAATCCTCACTTCAAGAAAAACACTCCCGATTTCTTCGGGAGTGTTTTTTTTGCTTTAAAGGGCGTTTATCTTTAATTCATTAAATTTTCTATACAAATTTATTATGTTATTATATTGCAAAGATAATTTGTTTGAGAGGTATAAAAATACATGCTAGATAGAAATACCGGCGGATACAGTGAAGAGTTAATGACGATAAGCAATGTTGGTGCTGTTCCGGGCGGAGACGCTTTTTTAATTACCACAAAAGGCAAAGCGGCGCTTATAGATTCGGGTTTTTCCTTCTGTGCTGAGGAAATGATTGAAAACATAAAATCCGTACTCGGAAACCGCAGCCTCGACTATGTTCTGCTCACGCACTCCCATTACGACCATGCCTCTGGCAGCGCTTACTGCAGCTCTCACTTCAAGGATGTTAAAATCGTCGCTAGCGAATACGCGGCTAAAATCCTTTCAAAGCCCTCGGCAATCGCCGTGATGCGCGAGATGAACGAAAGCGCCGCCCTGCATTACGGTTATCCCGAGTGGGAGGATAAGCTTGACGAGCTAAAGGTCGATGTCGCCGTTTCTGAGGGCGACAAAATTGATTTGGGTGATATAAGCCTTCAGGTTATCGAGGCTCCGGGGCACACCAGATGCTCTATTGCTTTTTACATCCCGGAGGCTAAAATGCTAATTGGCTGTGAAACCTCGGGCTGCCTTGCGGGAGAACACCTTATCGCCCCCTGCTTCCTTGTCGGCTATGAAATAAGCATAGCGCACATTAAGCGTATGATGAGCATGGATATTGAGAAGATACTTGTTCCCCATCAGGGAGTGGTTGAGGGCGCAGCCTGCCGTGACTTCCCTGCCGACTCGCTGCGTTCAAGCGAGCTGCTTCGAGATATAATTATCGAAGATTACAGCCTGGGTAAAACGCAGGAGGAAATCACCGAGCATTACAAGCAGGTGTTTTACACCCCCGCAATACAGCGGCTTCAGCCGCCGAAGGCCTTCTATCTGAACGCGAGCTATATCGTGCCTATGGTTTTAAAGGAAGTATTGAAGCAATAATCAGAATACTCGGACTAATACCCTGAGCCGCCCTTTTTTGGTTTCGCGCTCTATCCCCTCGTACAAAAAGCGTCCTGAGCCGCGAACCGACACTATACTGCCGGGCGAGGGCATGAAGCTGACGTTTTCCATAAGCCTGCCGTCCACATAGGCCTTGCCCTGTAAAATCAGCTCCTGACTTTCAGTTCTTGAAAGCTTATACACGGCTGCTATCATGGCATCAAGCCTTTCGGACGCAATGTTCACGCTGCTTTGCTCCGGAAGCTTTATCACGATTTCGGGTGTCTCCGTTACGGCGCACTCGACGCTTGTATTTTTGACCTTATCAAGCTGCTCTGTGACACAGCTTGATACAGATTCAAGACAAAATAGGTGCGCCTCATTCTCGTTGATTATTATGTCTCCGAAAACGCTTCTCTTAAGTCCCAAAGCCATAAGCGATCCGAGGAAATCCCTGTGAGTCAGCGTGTCGGCAAACTTGCGTGACAGCGGAGATATCCGAACGCAGACTATCGGCGGAGACTCCGTATAGCCTATGCGCTCCTCTTCACCAAAGCAGGCAAGCCTACGCTCCGCAAACTCATGTCCTCCGATGAGCTTAAAGGACGCCGAGCCCTTGTCGAATTTCATTTTATTTAGGACATCCTGTTCAGCCATATCCAGAAAATCCGAGTAGACGTAGCATTCCCGGCCATACGCTCTGCGGGCAAGCTCAGAGAAACGGTTTTTTAACAGCTGATCGGATTCATTCATACTTTTCTCTCCAATACTTATTGATGTCTTTATATTTTAACCTTGCCTTACAATAGAGTCAATAAACTAAAAACTTCCCGCCGTCGGCAGGAAGTTTTTTATTATTATGTGTCTCAGGGCTTTTTCGAGAAGAACGCACGGGTTCTCTCGCTTTTCGGTCTGTCGAAGACCTCCTCAGCTGTACCCGTCTCCTCGACCTTACCGTCCGCCATGAAGATGACCTTGTCGGCCACGCTTCGCGCGAACTCCATCTCATGCGTTACCACAATCATAGTGCTGTCCGAGGATTTCAGGTTTCGAATTACCTTCAAAACCTCGCCCGTAAGCTCCGGATCGAGCGCGCTAGTGGGCTCGTCAAAACAGAGTATTTCGGGCTTTAGGGCAAGCGCTCTCGCGATCGCGACGCGCTGCTGCTGTCCGCCGGAGAGCTGGCAGGGATAGGCATCGGTTTTTTCCGATAATCCCACACGCTCTAGCATTGCTCTTGCCGAAGCCTCTATCTCTTGGCGAATCTCCGCCTTGTTTTGCTTATAGTCGGGGCGCTCCTTTGAAAGCAGCTCCACCGCGAGCATTACATTTTTTAGAACTGTGTACTGCGGAAAGAGGTTGAAAGACTGGAACACTAGTCCGAAGTGAAGGCGCTTTTTGCGTATCTCCTCCTCGTTATGTGACCTGCGGTGATCCGAATCGAACAAGACCTCATTGCTCACAATTATCTTGCCGCAGTCGGGTGTTTCGAGGAAGTTGAGGCACCGCAGTAATGTCGTCTTTCCGCTGCCGGAGGAGCCGATTATAGCCAGCACCTCACCCTTTTCCAGGGCAAAGCCGACACCCTTCAGCACCTCGGTGTCTCCAAAGCTCTTTTTTATGTTTTGTACATCTAATATAGCTATTTATGACCATTCCTCTCGTATTACTCAGCCACAAAACGACCACAAATGGAATGGTCATAATGTGCATGATTTTCGGTTGCCGCGCAAGCGGCGAGAAAATCGCACTTATTCTAAATGAGTTTGAACTTGTTTCAAACTCAACCTCTATAATAGCTAAGCTTCTTTTCAATCCAACCGAACAGCAGTGTGAGTAGACCGCAGAACGCGAGGAAGTAGATTCCTCGGCTATCCACAAAATCTCCTGTACGGCTATTACTCGCGCAAGAGAGGTGTCTTTAACCAACGTAATTATCTCGTTGCCCATGGGCGGTATTATGCGTTTTACGACCTGCATCAGAACGACCTTGAAGAAAATCTGCGACTTAGTCATTCCGAGAACCTGTCCGGCCTCATACTGCCCTACGGATATGCTTTCTATTCCGCCGCGGTAAATCTCTGAAAAGTAGGCGGCGTAATTTATGACAAAGGCTATAAGTGCCGAGAACATACGGGGAGAAACTTGTATGCCGAACAAGGAGCTAGGCATACGGATGCCAAACAGCAGACCCGGAACATACATTACGACAAACAGCTGAAGCATAAGGGGCGTGCCCCTTATAATCCAGACAAATGTCTTGGTTAGCCATTTAAGCGGCAGAAACGAAGACATTGAACCGAAAGTAAGTACAAGACCCAGCGGCAGCGCGAAAACCAGAGTCATTATGAATATCAGCCCGTTTTCCGCAAAGCCCTCAAAAAGCATCAGGGTCACTGTTTGAAAAGACATTTGTTAACCCCTTTTATTTTGGGAATCACTGATTAAATCAAATCTCGCGATTCAATCAGTGATTCCTTAGATTTAGTTGAATCGTTTGGTGCTGGATTATTTAGGCTTTACGAGAATGAGCTCCTGAAGCTTATACTTAGCGGCGATGGTTGCGAGAGTTCCGTTGTTGGCAAGCTTCTGAATTGCGGCGTTGACCTTGTCGACAGTCTCGGGGCTGCCCTTTCTGAACCCTATGCCGTACTCTTCCTTCGCAAATTCCTTGGCGGGAACAACGGAGAGTCCCTCAAAGTCGGTTCCCTTGCCGATTGAACCAATGGTCATAACATAGTCAATAACTCCAACGTCCGCGGTTCCTGCCGCGACCTCCATCAGAACCTTAGCCTGTGAGGCGACCGGAGTGTAATTTGCGGTTTTAAACGCGGCCTCTGTCTTGATGACATCCTCGCCGGCAGACTGCTTCTCGGCGACAACATTTGCGCCCTTGAGGCTCGCAAGATCAGAGTACTTGCTGACGTTAGCCGCCTTTACGACCATTACCTGCTTGTTGCTCATGTATGCAACGGAGAAATCCATGTTCGCCTTGCGCTCGTCATTTATGGTCATGCCGTTCCAAATACAGTCGATGTTCTTGGAATTGAGTTCTATTTCCTTGGAAGCCCACTGAATCTCCTGGAACTTAACTTTTACGCCGAGCTCTTTGGCAACGGCCTCGGTGAATTCGGTCTCAAAGCCGATAAGCTTTCCTGCACTATCCTTATAGTTCATGGGGGCAAAAAGTGTGATTCCGGCGATCATCTCGCCTTTTCCGCTTATGTAATTCCAGTCTGTTTTCGCGGCGGGCGACGGTGCGGCACTAGGCGCGGCACTTGGTGCGGCGCTGGGGGAAGCCGCGGGCTTCGAGCCGCAGCCGACAAATATAGACAAACATAGTACAGATGCAAGCAATAACGCAAAAATTCTCTTCATTATACATTCTCCTATTTTCATTTCATTTGCTTTAAAAGCATACTGTGTAATGATATCATTTTATCATGATTTAGTCAATCACTACGGCAGCGTATAGCTGCTAATTTTTATAAAAGGCTTAGGTGTAATACACTCAGATAAATTTAATCGCCCGCTTGCTTTGGCAAGCGGGCGATTTGAATTTTATATACACTTTTTAATCTGGTTTATTGCATTTTTTTCAAGCCTTGAAACCTGGGCTTGGCTGATTCCGACCTCGTTTGCGACCTCCATCTGCGTTTTACCCTCGTAAAACCGAAGCGCGAGTATTCGTTTTTCCCTGTCGCTCAGCCTCTCTATCGCTTCTGATAGCGCGAGCTTTTCAAGCCAGCTTGCGTCAGTATTTTTTGTGTCGCTGACCTGATCCATAACGCAAACCGTGTCTCCGCCGTCGTTATACATCGGCTCGTAAAGCGAAATCGGGTCCATAATTGCGTCCATCGAGAACACCACCTCTTCGCGCTTTATGCCGATGGC
>CAYQMY010000173.1:0-1451 GCA_964418735.1 uncultured Oscillospiraceae bacterium
TATGGCCTTTTCTGAGTTAACGCTGCGAGAAAGTCCTCTTTCGAAAGCGGTTTTCCGTAGTAATAGCCCTGAATAAAGTCTACGCCGAGCGCAGATAAATATTCAGCGTGCTGAGAGGTTTCGGCGCCCTCCGCAATTATTCTCATGCGCATTTCCTTGAGCATACGCACGGTGTTCCTGTATACAATATTAGCTTTTTCGTTTTCGAACGCGCTCCAGAGAAGAGTCTTGTCGAGCTTAACGGCCTTAAACGGAAAGTTGATTATGGTATCACTATTCGCATAGCCCTGGCTGTAATCGTCAAGTGAAAAGGAGACGCCGAGCGCCGAAAGGGTCTTCATTAGCTCATTGACGCGGTCAGCCGAGGTTGTCGCGACGGTTTCTGTTATTTCAAAGTTGAGAATATTTTTCTTAAAGGGATAGTTGGATATTATATTCTTTATGCTTTGGACGCAATTTTCCTGCATGCACTCAGCGGGAGAGAGATTGATGTCTATAATATCAATGCCGTATTCCCAAAGCCTGTACTCCGAGATAAATCGGCAGGCTTCAAGCAGAACGAAGCGCCCAACCTGCAATATCATGCCCGAATGCTCCGCGATGCGGATGAACTCTTCCGGCGGAATCTGGCCAAGCTCGTCGTCGTGCATTCGCAGAAGCACCTCGGCTGAGGTGACGCGGTTCTTAGCTACGCTGAAAATCGGCTGAAAATTGATTTTGAAGCAATTGTTCTTTTCGAAATCACGAAGGCGGTTTTCGATTTTGGCTTTGCGCAAAATAGCGCTGAGAACCTCGTCGTTGACCGCAATATACGAGCCCTTACCCGCTTCCTTGGCCAGTACAAGCGTGTTTTCGACAAGCTGCATCAGGGTTTCCTCGTTCGATATGTGGCTTGAAATCGGAACCCTTGAAACGCTGACGGAAATATGGATTCTGTTCTCGAATATTGCCCAGCTGTATTTGAAACGGCGGCGTATCAAATCCACGGCCTTGTCTGCCTCGGCTTCGCTGATAATAAGCGCGAACTGGTCTCCGCCTATGCGAAAGAGGCGGCGTTTGTTGGGCGCGACGCTTTGAAGATACTCAACTACGCGGTGAATAAGCTCATCACCTGCGAGAATTCCGAAATTGTTGTTAATCGCCTTGAAGTCGTTTATATCGACGGTTATTATACAGGTGGGCTTCTTATGCCATTTTATAGTCTGAGCGGCCGCGACGAGAAAACCGGAGCGCCCCAAAATCATTGCCATGCTGTCGATATAGGTATCCGGATTCTGAAAGGTAAAGTACATGCAGACAAGACCCAGCGCGGCAAAGGCGCCGGCAACAAGGTGATAGCTGTTGTAATACTGCAAAACCAGTGCGCCGAGTATAAGTGCGACGTAAAGCATAAGAGTGAAAAACTGAGCGTTAGGTAGTCGCTTTTTGTTTCGAATCATAACAAAGATACC
>CAYQMY010000173.1:1551-4962 GCA_964418735.1 uncultured Oscillospiraceae bacterium
ACCAGAAGAGGAACCGACCTGCTGTAGGATATGGTATAGGCAGTGGCAACGTCGAGCGCAAGGATAATCAGGAAAATAATCAGAAGGCTGCCGAAAAATGTGCTTTGAATTGAAAATAGGTTTTCCTTAATGAAAAAGACTATTGTTACCATAAGTAAGAATACAAAAGCGCAAATTTCAAAATAGGGGTTGTACAGAAGCACAGCGTCACCTCCTGATCCAGACTGAAAAAGAGTTGTAGTGAAATTATATAATAAATTATGGAAAGCCGCAAGTCGAAAATAGAGTAAATTGATAAAGTGCAACAGACTTATTAAATCAGCGTGAGCGGAGGGCCGGAGAACCTGAGCACACGGCCTCCGAGAAGCTCAATTTCGTCCTCGGAATGGGTGATTACGAGCGCCGGAATCCCGCTTCCTGCAACCAATGAGGAAAGTTTTGCCGTTAGCTCTCTGTCGATTCCCTTGAAGGGCTCATCCAGCAGGAGCAAGTCGCCCCCGTAGGCGAGCGCTCTTGCAAAGGCGGCGCGCCGCCTCATGCCGCCGGAGAGCTCCGAGGGCAGCGCGCGCTGCTCGTTTTCAAGTCCGACTTCGCGGAGGAAATAAGCGGCCTTTTCAAAGTCCTGCTGCGGCAGAACGGCGGTCACGTTTTGCAGCGCTGTAAGCCAGGGGATAAGCCTGTCCTCCTGAAACATAAGGGCAGGCTTTTTGAAGCTGTGAACGATTTCTCCGCTATCTATGGGAATGAGGCCTGCTATAGCCTTGAGAAGTGTGGTTTTACCGCAGCCGGACGGGCCGAAAAAACAGGTGATTCCCCCGTCTGAAATGTCTAGCGATAAGTTCTCCAGAACCTTTTTTTCTCCGAAGGAGAGACTTACGCTTTTCAGGCTTATCATTTGCTCGCACCCCGCTTTCCGAGAAGATAGCCGAACAGCCTTTCCAGAGCAAAGCTCAGCGCCACAACAACTGCCGTCCAGGCAAAGAGGGAGGGCGTTTCAAGATAAATCTTGGAATAATAAAGGCCCGTCCCGATAGCGCTTCGGGGAAGGCAAAGCACCTCCGCTGCTATGCCGGACTTCCACGCAAGCCCCATTGACGTCAGGCATGCCGCTGTAAAGGCGGGCAGCACGGAGGGGATATAAATCAGCTTCAGCGTCCGAGAGGTGCCGAAACGGTAAATCCGCGACATCTCGAGGAGCTCGCCGTCGGTTTGGGTTATCGCCGTGCGAAGGCTCTGCCAGATTACCGGAATTACCATCAGCATAGAAATAAAAGCAGGTACGAGGGAATGTCCTATCCACAAAAGCGCGAGAATGATAAAAGAGGCCACGGGAGTCGCCCGTACAATCCTGATTATAGGCGAAAAAACGGCGTCTAACAGCTCGAACCTAAGCGTAAGCACGGCAAGAACGCCGCCCAGCAGCACACCTGCGGAAAATCCTCCGAAGATTCGAAGTAGCGATAAGACGGCGGCCTGCCAAAAGGAGGGCGTGCCGGCAAGCGTGAAAAGCGTTTTTAAGACTGAAACAGGGCTGGGGATTAAAAGCTCCTGACCCACGATTGCGGACACGGCGAACCAGAGGGCGATCCAAAATACCGCCGAAATGAGCCCTTTGATTCCACGAGGCAGCTTAGCCTTTGTAGTAAAATTCGTCATTCGGCACACTTCCTCCGACTGAGGCCGGATCGGCTTCGAAAAGCACTTTGTAATAGCCCTCTATGGCCTTCTTGATCTCGTCGCGGCCCGTGATGCAAACAAGGTTGCAGTCCGGTATCGCTGCGGCGGCAATCTCCGCAGAACCTGTTATCTCGTACTTTGCCACAAGCTTTGCGGCTTCAGGAGTGTTCTTGTTAACATAATCTATTGAGCCCTTGTATTCCTTTAGAAAATCGGATATTACATCGGCCTTCAGTCCTGAGTTTTTGCGTATAACGATGCAGCCCATAGTGAGGGCGCTGCCGTCTGACACCTTGTTCCACTCGTCGGTCAGGTCAAGTGCAATTTTCACGCTCTTGTTTTTCATCAGTACCGTGGTTACGTTCGGAACGGGCAGCATGCAGATATCAAGATTTCCCGCCGCCATTCTGGCCGTAAGCTCCGCAGAATCCATGTAAACTATATTCACGTCCTTTTTTGGCTCAAGGCCGCTTTTGCGGAGTATGTAATTGAGCGCGTATTCGGGATTTGAGCCCTGACCCGTTGCGTAGACTGTTTTTCCCCTAAGGTCTGATACGGACTTTATCGTGCTGCCGTTTTCGAGGATGTACAGAACGCCGAGGGTGTTAAGAGCGACTATCTGAACATTTCCGTTCGTTTTCGCGTATAAAGATGCGGCAACGTTGGTCGGCAGCGCCGCCATGTCAAGCTCACCTGAAATAAGGCGGCTTGTAAGGTCGGTCGGCGCCGCGGCTGTCGAAAAGCTGTACTTGTTCAGCGACTTGCCCTTTTCGTTTTGCTCCATGAGATAGGCGCTGCCGATACCTGTCGGCCCCTTGAGTACCCCAATTCTGATTTCTGCTTTGCTCCTCTGACCGCAGGCCGTAAGCGTCAGCAGCATTATAATTGCAATCGCGGACAAAGCCGCGCGTCTGATTTTCATAATGATTTCCTCCAGAATTTACTTATATAAAACACAACAATTTTATATGCTTCACGTCACAATGTCAATTCTTCAAATAGGATTGAAATAGGTACGCAAAGTGTTATATAATATAAAAAACATATATAATATATATAAAGGTGATAATAATGTTCAAAGAGCGATTTTTCGGCGGAAAGCGCAGTGCCCTGCGTTCAGCAATTACATTTGTTATTTTGGCAGTTATAGTGCTGATTATTTTTACAACCGCCGTTAGTGTAGATCTGGGCGAATCCAAGCTCACACTAAAAAGCAGCTTTTACAGTACGAATGTTCCGTACAATACTATTACAGAGCTTGAGCTGAGGAATGATTTCTCGGCGGGCACGCGCGTAAACGGCATAGGAACCCTCAGTATTTCGGGCGGTCATTACAATAACAAGGAGTTCGGCGCTTATAACCTTTACATCAGCAATAAGGTGAAGAGCTATATTGTCATCCACTCCGGAAACGTAGTGACAGTGTTCAATATGAAGACAGCGGAGGATACTAAGGCGGCGTATGATTTTTTAAAAAGCAAGACTGGACATTAAACGGCGTTTTTCGGCGCAAAATAAATTCGTTAAACGCTTGCATTTTGTGGAAGCTTGTGCTATAATTACGGCTGTTAGTAATGTTGGCTTTTTTGGAGTGGGTTTCGCCCACTCTTTTTAATTGTCATTATATATTATAAGTAACCGCTGATTAATCGGCTGTCAGCGTCTGAGCGGATAAATTCCCGCCATTTCGCCCAAAAAGCCTCGTTAATACACAAAGTATTGCCTTCGTTTTTT
>CAYQMY010000174.1:0-4945 GCA_964418735.1 uncultured Oscillospiraceae bacterium
GCTGCTGAGCTGGCTAAGAAGCTCTTCGCTCAGGTTAGCAAGTAATCTGATTTATTTATTATAAAAAAACGTCCCTGTGCATTTGCACAGGGACGTTTTGATTTAACAAATAGCTCTACTTTGAAAGCGTTTTTAAGCTTCCAATTGTAATATCACCTATTACCGCCATGTCCTCTGCCGTAAACGCCACAGAGAAGTTGTCGGAAAATAGAATCTGTGAGGAGGGAGGGAACTCGTCATCGCCCTGCCAAAGTATAAACTGGAGCTTAAGACCCGGAAGCAGCTCAAATTCATAGGAGAAGTCACCCAGACCCAGGGGCTTTGCTCCTATTTTTTTCATGGCAATTTCAAGAAGCTCGGGCTTGCCTCCGAAGCCGAAGGCCAGCCTTTTTATGCACCTTCCGTCAAACGTAGACATATAGACCGCACCCCAGGGCATCTCCCTGAACGTCAGATAATTTCCCTGTGCTTCAATATAGCGGCCTTCAATAAGATAACGCATTACAAGCAGCTGTGCTGCGTGCATTTCTTCAAGAGGCGCAAAATCCGTGTTTTCGTCGGCTGCATGTACATAAAACTCAGGATGCCCTATTCTGTATGTCCTACCCATAAAAACAAGCCTAAACTCTCGGCTTTCAGTGTTAAAGGATACATTGCAGCGAGCGCATACCTCGGAAGGATCAAGCGCTTCATACCTCGGCTTATAATATAGAAGAGGCTGCTTTTCTTTGTTGTCCATATCGTAATTCATATCTTATCTCCAAGCGGGCCAAAGATTTTTAGTTTAAGCAAATAGTGATTCATCTGTATGCGGGATAAAGCAGGCAGCAATGAATTCGTCCATATATCCTGGAGTCGTTGAAAGCTCCAGATAGGTAATACTTCGTGCGACGGAGAGCGTCTGTTCATATGCCGGTCTTGAGATAAGAGACATAAAGCTTCCTGAGAGCGAGGAGTTTCCGATATACTCATACTTTTCAAGAGGAATATTGGGAAGCATGCCTATCCTTATCGCATTTTCCATGCTTATGCCGCTGCCGATGCCGCCGGCAACCATCACCCTGTCGATATCCGAAACCTCCATGCTAAGCGAAGAAAGCATTGTGCGTATCGCGGAAAAAATGGCGCCCTTCGCCCTTATGAAGTTGTCAATATCTACTTCATTTATAACAATGTCTCTGCCTGAAGCCGTATTTTCCTTTTTCTCTAAAATAAATACGCCTCTGCCCTCGCTATCCCTGTAAACCCTGTCTCCGCTTCTTATAAACTGACCTCTGGAGTTTATAATACCGCAGCGGAAAAGCTCGCTGATCGTGTCGATAAGGCCTGAGCCGCAGATTCCGAGCGGCTTTTGCCCCTCGTCTCCGATAATTCCCAGCGTCGGCTCCATAGTGTCGTTGTCGATAGTCACCGTGTCGATGGCACCGTTTGCGGCACGCATACCGCAGCTTATCTCTCCGCCCTCAAAGGCTGGCCCTGCGGAGCAGGCACAAGACATCATAAAGTCGCTGTTGCCGAGCACCAGCTCGCCGTTTGTTCCAAGGTCTATAAATAGCGTCATCTCGCTGTCGTACCACATCATAGTCGCCAGCACTCCGGCGGTTATATCTCCCCCGACATAGCTTCCAATGTTCGGCGCTATCGCTATCCTCGCGTTATTGTTCGCTTCAACTCCTAGCATAACCGCGGGGATAGGTCTTGTCTCAAAAAATGCCGGTATATAGGGCTCCATGCGTATGGGATCGGCGTATACTCCGGCAAAAAGGTGATTCATCGTTGTGTTTGAGGCGACAGAAAGACGGCATATCGCAGAAACTGGCACTCCCGCTTCCTCGCACATCTGTCGTATCATCGGGTTAAGCGTCTCCTGAACAATTGCGCTTTGCAGCGCGTCTCGCCCACCGGGGCGGGACGCTTCGACTATCCTGTGGATAACGTCGGCTCCGTAACGGATCTGCTGATTTGCGGCCGAAAGCCCCGAGAGTATCCTTCCACGGTCCATATCAACGAGAACAGCGGACACACTTGTGGTTCCGATATCTATTGCTACGCCGCAGGGAGAAACCTCTGAATCCGAGGGCAGCAGCTCAAATATGTTTAGCCTTCTTTGGCTTATCTCAATAAGACACTTTATTTTAAAATCGTTTTCACGCAAAACCTCCGGCAGCTTCTGGAGAACGGAAAACGGTATGTTGACATAGTCTACCTTGTACTTGTCGTATAAATATCTCGATAAACGCTCGTTATCAGGCATGGTGTCCTCAAGAGAGGGCACCGGCAGCTTTATTACAACGGCGCTGAAGGTTTTTGGAAAGCCTATGCCTGTCTCTGCCAGCTTCTTCTGCAAGGCCTTAAAGCTTCCAAAGTCCCTTTTCCTTGCGGTGAAATCGGAAGAAAGCGAATTCTGATAAGCTGTAGCGGCAGCCGGAATTTCAATTACGGCGTCGCCCGAAACCTTGCTCACACAGGCAAGCCGCCAGCCCGCATCATACTCCTCTTTGGTGATATGAAGGCTTTTTTCTGATTCCAAATCACCCTCCAGCAGCCGGACGCGGCATTTGCCGCAGCTCCCGACACCGCCGCAGGGCGCATCTATGCTGATTCCCGCCTTTCTGGCGGCGTCAAGTAAATTTTGCTGCGGGGCGGCGGGGACCACACGGTCCCCGCTTCCGCTTATTTTAAAAGTTATTTGAAACATATTGACCTCTAAAACCCTCAGTTAAGCACTAAAAAATCGCGTCGGATGAATCAGTACTTACTTCTTGGGTTCTATTCTTGTTACATAATAGGAGCGTTATTTAGTGCGGGATGTCCCTTTTCCTGCAGGAAATTGAGAACGCCGTCCGACTCGACCGAGATTGTTTCGTCACATATCATATCGGTAAAGTTGTCGATTCCGTAAAGCTCCTTCGCGGTTTTGTTGAGCCTTACCGCGACATCGTCCTTAAGCTCCTTGGGCATCCAGACGATTCTTCCGATTCCGCCTTCGGCGCTTATAAACTTTTTGGAGGCAATGAAGTGACGACCGTGTCCCATAAAGCCGGGCGTCTGTACGCCGCCGCCGGTCATCGAGGCGAGCTCACCAAAGGTCATTCCTGTCGGGGTAAGGCCCTTGTACTCGCGGTTGACGACGACAACGCCGTTAGCCTCAGGCATAATTCCGCAGATGCATTCGAAGCAGCCGCAGCTTGTCATCGGGTCCTGCATAATGGAATACAGCGTAACGGTTTCGACAGCGCCGTGAGTAGCCTCTCCAACTATTTTGTTTACGTTCTCATATAGTCCAAGCTTCTCGTCAATAAGACCGGTTTTTTCAATCGGCTGGCAGGGGCCTGCTGGAGTCAGCTCCTTAGTCGCCTTGGCATCAAGCCAGGAAACTGCGCCGCAGAGTCCGAGACGCTCTGGTGTTACTACGCAGCAGTGCGAGGGCGCGAAGGACTGGCAGAGGATACAGGTATAGAACTTATCAACGCTCTCGTCGTTCATGTTCAGAAGACGCTCGTCGCGGGCATCATACCTCGGCTCTGCTATGCTTTCCATTGCTTCTTTGACCTTAGCGGGCTCGGTAATTAACGTTACCTGGCACTTGTCGACAACACTTGAGAATTCGTCCATGATCATGCCGTAGATTACCTCGCCGAAGTCCTTAAGGCGGACACCCTTTTCATACGCATCGTGGCTTACACGTACGCGGATAAGGTTTCTCTGACCGGTGTGCATAATGCCTTCCATATAGTTGAACCAGTGGTGTATTTTACGCTCGATAACCGGTTCGAAGTCTGTCTGCATCTTTGCGCCGCTGACTTCTACAAGTACGCCGAGCGCCATAGAAACAGGCGCATTGGGGCCGATATCTTCGCCTATTATCGTAATTTTATGATCTTCTACCTCGCCGGCATTACGCATAACGACCAGCTCGAAAGCCGGATTCTTGTCTGAAGTTATTTCCGCGTGCATATCGGATTTGCGGATTATCTCGCCCTCGAAAGCAGAAGCGAAAGCAACGTGAATCGGCAGTTCCTTTACCTTGACCTTGATGTTGCGAAGCTCAAGAGAGCGCTTTGCGGTCATACTGTGATCGACAACGGATTCCAGAGCGCCGGGAACCTGATTTTCACCGAGATCAACGTCAACTATTACGGGGAAGCCAAGGGCTATCGCTCCCGCTCCGGCTGAAACCACGACCTCGTTAAGAGCACCGAAGGTGTTGACGAACGCGGGCACGCGCTCCTTTGTATACTTCAGCAGACCGCCGAGATCTCCCGGCTGGATGTTGCCGAATATAAGCGCCGCACGGATTGCAACCGTTACGACATGTATAACGGAGGTCACATCATGCCCGAGGGGTACAATGCGGAATTCGAGACCCATCTTTACTCCGCCCTCGGCAATCTGCTCTATTGCGTCGCCGATAACGAAGGTCAGGATGCCCTTGCTCTGATACTCTTTGATGACTGGTATAAGCTCCGCGGCATTGTCTGCCTTTCCGATAACCACAGCTACGCCGGGAATATCTCCGGTTACGAGCGGAACGCCCAGACTTCTGATGATTGGGTCGGGAACAAAGCCTATGCCGGACTCGTTTTCGTATGGATTCTTCGAGGCAACATACTTCAGCGCTTCGATTATCTCCGCACCAACCGCTGTCGCAAGTCCCGCGTTCAGCGCTTCGCCGAGATCCTCTTTGTTAGAAATAAGGCTTTTGAGCACGCCGACACAAGCTGGCAAATCAGACAGCTTTGTTACCTTTACGCCGGTGGCGGCATAAATCGTCGGAAGAAAATACGCTGTGTCGGGGAACGCAACCTTGGCATCTCCACCGAATTTGGCAATAGCGTCGTTTACGGCGCCTTCTGTCAGACCGGCAACTGCATTTGAACCTGCATAAATAAGATCTGTTAGAACGCTCATTGAATTTCCTCCTGTAATTAATTCATTTTTGCGG
>CAYQMY010000175.1:0-4847 GCA_964418735.1 uncultured Oscillospiraceae bacterium
GACAGCTCGCCCCGTACAAAAACCGAGGCGAGCTCCCTATCCGAATCAAGTATCGCTTTTATTCTGTTGTTGAGCTCTGTTACTTCGTAAATTCTTGCGTTCATCCAAATACCTGCCTGTAAGCGAGTATGGCTATGCCGGCGGCGTTGTCCGTGGAATACCTAGGCTCGGAATATATGCCCGGCACGATTTCACGCAGCAGCAGATTCGAAGACACTCCGCCCGCGAAAAGCACAGGAAGGTCACCGTACTGCTCCTTTGCGTTTTTTGTCGCGCCGTCTATCGCTGAAATTATGGAACGAATTGCGTAAAACGCCGTGTCCTCGCGGCTCTTTGTATCGAAATAGTAATCCTGCACCTTGTTTTCGATTCCCGAAAGAGAGAATTCAAGGCCCTTTACCTTCGGCGCGAAGAAATCCTTTTTGACCGCCCCGCGTGAAATCTGCTCAAGCTCACGCCCTGAGGGGAAATGAAGTCCGAGAACGCCTCCTGCTCTGTCGATGAGCTGTCCGGCGGCGAGGTCGGTAGTGCCGCCAATGATTTTACAGGACACGCTTTTATTTTTGGGTTCGACCAAAAGCAGCTCGGTAGTGCCGCCAGAAATGTGCCAAGAAAGATGCTTTTTGTCGAGCAGATCCATTCTGCCGGCGGACCAGGCTGCGGCGGCTATATGCCCCTGCTGGTGCGAAAACGCGAAAAAGGGTACGTCCAGCGCCATAGCCATCGTGCTGCCCTGTGAAAGCCCGGCGAGGAAGCAGGGCATATAGGAATCCTCGCCCTCTCTCGGCTTTGAGGCGGCACCGATTACAACGATTTCGTCCGTTTTAGCGAGTTTGAGTCTTTCCACGACCTCAGGTAGGCGCTTTATGTGCGAAAACAGCGCCTCGCTCTGGCGCAGACCGAGCTGGCCCTCGGGAACATCGAGCAGCCGTCCCTCGTTTTGGCCGCGCTCCCCGTCATACCACGCGGCGCTGGTCGTATAGTTGCTGGTATCGAAGGCAAGACAGATTTTACTCATCAGGCAAAAGCTCCTTTCTCACAAAGCTTCCGAGAACTCCGTTGATGAATGAAACAGTCTCCTTTTCCTCATACTTTTTCGCAAGCTCCACCGCTTCATTCACGGCTACCTTATTGGGAATATCCTGCATGTAGAGAGCCTCGAACATCGCGACGCGCATTATAGCCGAGGCGACGCGAGAAATTCTCGCGATTTTCCAGTCCTTCGCGTACTTTTCGATATACATGTCAAGCTCAGCCGCGTGCTCGGTAACTCCCTTTGCGAGCCTAGTTATATACTCCATCTGCTTTTTGTTCGGGAACTCCGAATAAATCTCGTCCTCGCAGGCCAGAGTTTCATAATGCTCCTCGGCGAAAAAATCACTCAGGAGCTCTTCGGCGGGAAGGTCGTTAACCGCCATTTCGAACGATATGTGTACGGCAATTTCTCGCGCCGTGCTTCTTTTCAAAGGACACACCTCATTTTCTTATCTTAATCCCAAGGGGGGAAATATTTCGTGCAGGCCACCACGTCGGAAGCCTGTCAGTATACACAAATAAACCCCCTGCAGAACAAGGGGTTTAAGTTCATTTTATTTGTCCTTATCGAAGGCAACGCCAGAGACATGCACGTTTACCTCTTTGACCGAGAGCCCAGTGGTAGATTCGATAGCGGTCGAGACCGCGTTTTGAACCTCCTTGGCGACTTCGCTGACGACGAAGCCGTAACGGATTATGATATAGGCGTCAATTATTATCGTGTTATCGGTTATCTGAATCTTAATGCCCTTTGTGGACGACTTTTTGCTTAAAAGACCAGCGAATTCGTTTCCCAGAGACGCGGGCGCGCCGTCAACTCCGTTTACCTCGGAGAGAGCGGCAGCCGCGATTATCGAAATAACATCCTCGGAAATATTTATGCTGCCCTTTTCTTCGGTTTGCGTTACATATTCCTTATTTTCACCCATTGGGAACACTCCTTTCACTTCGGCTTTAGTGTACCACAATTCTCGTAAAAAATAAAGAAAATTTTGAGAATTTAGGCATGGGTGCGGCAGATAAGCAAAAAAACTTAAAAAGAGCTAAAAATAATGTCAGGGGGATATTCGATATCCCCCTGAAAGCTGTCAAAAGGTACAGGGGTATTGGATACCCCCTAGTATTTCATTTTACTTCTTTGATTCTTATCTGGTCGAGGGTCATTTCGGTCTCCTGTACGACTATATCCGCTATCTGCGCCACGGCTGAATCGTTCAGCCCGTCCTGCGGCGGAGCTACGGTCACAAACACCGTGTCTTCCTTGAGGAAAACTACGCAGTCGCTGAAGCCCTTGGCCTTAATCATGCTCTCCATCTCGCTCTCGCGAAGGGCCGTTCCTGTGAGGTCTGAAATCTTTGAAACAGCGTTGTCCCTGGCCTCCTGGGAAATGCTCATGGTTTCCACAGCCGTGTTCAGTGTGCTCATCGCGGTATCCCTCGCCTGCTGCCTTTCAAGGCGCACAGCCGCAAAGTAGTCGGACACATCTGCGCTTGATTTTGTGTAATAAAGCCCTGCTCCGTCGTTCTTATCGGCACTCTTGTTCGCGTTTACTTCAGCCGTGGGTACCGAGCTTACGCTCTTGTCCGTTTTGTTATACGCCCAGTTTAGATAAATTGCAGCGCAAACAAAGACTATCATTGTTAGAATAATTGCGTTTCTCTTGAAAACTTTCACTGCCGCTCCTCCTAATTCATTTTTGTTACTGTTATTTTTTCGGTCGAAAGCCCGGTAAGAGCCGCGACCGCCTGAGTTATTTCAAGCCTGACATTGGGGCTGCCTGCCCCCTTACATACTACAAGAGCGCCCTGATAAACGGGATATATATATCGCAGCGTCACCGTTTCCGAGCCGGAGCCCGTCTGAATCATGACGTGAGACACCTTGCCTCCGTCGTCCGATTTGTCCTCGTTTTCGGCGAGAACCCGCTCCATTCCGCTTTTAAGCGTGAGCACCACATCGACCTGACCTGCTCCCGCTATGCGTGAGAGCACCTCTTCTATGCGCTTCTCCTGCTCGGCAAGGGAAAAGCTCGGCTCGCCCACTCCCTCGCTTATTCTCTTGCTTTCGGAGCTGCCGGTCGGTATAAGCAGCAGCGCCACGCCGAGAAAAAGCGCCGCCGCTATGTACTTGTTCTTCTTGCCTTTTCCGAGCACCGAGAAAAGCCCCTTTGATTTTTCCTTAAAATCCTTATTCTCCATCTGCGCCGCTCCAATACTGCCTGCTCACCGGCACTCCGAATTCACTCTCCAGGTAATAAGATAGACTTTGCCTTTGCCCCTGCGAACAATTCGCGCTTATATAGACCTCGTACGGATACGGATAGTCCCCATCCCCTTTCTCGGTCTTTACCCTGACCCTGATTTTTTCAATTCCCAAACTTACCGCTTTGTCCGATATATATGCGCTTGACCGCTCCTCTATGATAGCTGCCAGCATTCTGCCGTTTTCTTTTTCGAGCAAGCCCGCATATTCCTCGCCCATAACGCCGTACTGCATTACGGCTGAGGAAAAGACTTTATAGTCAAAGCCGATAACCGGTTTAATCAAAGCCGCGATTATCAGGAAGCCGGAAGCGAAGGCCGTGACCTTCTTTGTTTTCCCCGCCGGCGAAATTGCGATCAGCACCGCCGCTATAATGGACGCCGCTGCAAGTCCGATTATCCAGCTTTTTATGAAGCCTATCATCCGCTCACCGCCTTTATGAGCGAAATTATGCTGAAGTACATCAGGACAACAGTGCTGCCGGTTACTCCAAGCATCATGCCGAAGGCCGTGCCGATGCCGCCAATAAGCTTTGCGATGCGCCCGCCCGCGAGAGCCGCCGTGATGCCTGCCGCGAACTTGTAGCACATGTACTGCACCGCGAGGTTGAGAAAGGGCACCGCGCATATCGCGGCAATAGCCAGCAGTCCGAACACGCCGACAGCGTTTCGCACCATTCCCGCTCCGGCGATTATAGTCGAGGCCGCGTCCGAAATTATGCCTCCGACCACGGGAAGCACGGTCGATATCGCGGTTTTCGCGACTCTTGCCGTCACCGCGTCCGCGCTGCCGGTTATAACCCCGGTGACAGTTATATAGGCGACAAAAAAGAGGACAATCGAGGTCAGCACGGTCACGGCTATCCATTTGAGGACGTTTACAGCGCCGGCGAGCCCCTCCCCGCCTATTGCCGCGTTCGCTATGACCGCCGCGGTGTAGGCGTATATGAGCGGTACGAGCGCCCGCTCGGCAATGGTAATGAGTATATCCATAAACAGCGCGGTCGCGGCAAACTTGGCCGCAGCTGAGGTCAGAGCCCCGCTCGCCGCAGCCGCCGCTGTCAGCGTCGGCAGGAGCGCTTTTGAAAACGTGCTCAGCTGAGAAATGGTGTCGCTTCCGAGCTTTAAAAAGGAGCCGACGTCGCCCACCGCTACCGCCGATATCGCTATGGTTCCGACAAGCGGTATGAAGCTTGGAACAGAACCGGAGGAAAAGCCGTCGTACAGCGTTTCCGAAAGGCTTGTCAGAATCGCGATGACGATTATTATCGCGGCGCTCGTTACGCCCTTTCTCAGTATGCCGCCGAAATGCTCCCCTGCGGCGGCGATAACCTTCTTGATGCCGTCCGGAAAGTTTGAGCCGTCCTTAATTTCCGTGTCTTCGAGAATATCCGAGGCGTCGCCCTTAAGCGAATCCTTAAGCCCCGCAATCTCCAGCTCCGCCATCTGATTTCCCGTTACGTCCTCCGTTGCTCTCGCGGACGTTGGAAGTATAAGCAGGACAAGAACTGCGATTATCAGCAGTTTTTTCATAGCATTTCGTCCATTCCT
>CAYQMY010000176.1:0-4814 GCA_964418735.1 uncultured Oscillospiraceae bacterium
AAGCCGGGGTTGATCTTAAAGATCTGTCCGATGACGATTGCAAGAATGAACCCCACGAAGAAAATGATTACGTTTGTCATTCGCTATTGTCCCTCCTAATTTTAGTAATGATGTACTAAGCTCTTTTACATAGACAAAAAACACCATATGTCAATACGCCTTGAATACTAACATGCTGACCATATTATTTCAATATCAATTGTTTAACTATTCTTTTTACAAACTATTTTTATTCAAAAGATACATACTGTTGGGAAAAAATTGAATTATTTAACTCACTTTACTATTCATTTTATACATCTCAGGCATTGCTAAACCGCCTAACTATATACGAAAAATCAACCTTTTCCAGCACAGCAACAAGTATGCGGCTATATAAAAAACTGCACAACACATCAGCCTAAGCATACGAAAAAACAATTTTTAAACACATGCAGATTGATATGATTTGCCAAAAATGACGTAATTATTTTTAGTTTTTTTATATATTTTTTCAGCTTGCGAGCAAATCTCAGTATGCACTTATGGGCAAAGACTCGTCGTCACAGCCCTTTTCTACCGAGCGTATCAGTACAAAATAACTATAGTCAGGCCTGACCTCGACTCGCACTCTTTCTCCGGCACCGTGTCCCATCAGAGCCTTGCCAAGAGGCGACTCCTTGCTTATAAGGCCGTTCAAGGCATTTTGGCGGAGTGTTGTCACAATCTGTATTTTCTGCGTCTCATCGTCCTCTTCAAAATATAGCTCTGCCTTGTCAAAAAGGCCGATCACTCCCGGCTTCGACTCTCCTGAAATTACCTTTGCGGTGCTTATCATTTTCTCCAGATAGCGTATACGGCTGTCGTTTCTGATCTTTTCGCGTTTTGCAGCCTTGTATTCAAAGTTCTCACTCAGGTCACCGAATTCCCTTGCCGTCTTTACCTCCTCAAGTATCTGCGGGCGCAGCTCAAGTGTCCGATAGTCAATCTCCTCCTGCATCTTTCTGATATCGACTTCGGTCAGTTCGTCATACATGTTTATATCCGTTCCTTTCACATAAGTAACCACTTAATCAATGCTTACCCAGCTCTATTTTTGTAAGGGCAAATTCGCCTGTCACGGGGTTTTTGTCCTCAAAATCGGCGTACACGGCGCAATGCTCGGAATACAAAATTGCAACTCCCCGTCTTCCGCCTGTCCTTTCCATTCTTTTTATCCGTCCAAGCTCCTTGTCCTCGACCCGGAGTGCCTGCGGCAGCTTACCCGACGAGTTTGTGGCGAGGTAGTCACAGACCATAGCGTCCCTCAGCGCCGCTTTTTCTACTCCGGGCTTTGCCCCAAAGTATTCAAAAGCTTCGGCGATGTAGTCATTGAGGGATATTCCTATCACGCTTTTATTCAGGTGCTCGCCAAAGCCGCCGAAAAGCTCAAACGGTGTAAGTCCGCTGCTTTCAAGCAAATAAGAAAGCGTTCGACGAAATCTCCCGCTGTTATAAAGCCTTTCAAGAGCGTCCTCGGCGCGGTGCAGAAAAGCGAGCTCCTCCCTCGAAATCCAAGGAGTTTCAAGCACCTCGTAGGGCGCTTTGTCGCAAAAGCTCCCGAGGCTTTCACGGCTTTGCCGATACATTGGCGAACCGTACAGAAGCTTTAAAAAACCGAGCTGAAGCATATCCGCCCCGAGATAATAGGCCGTATTAAAGCCTTCCGCAAAGCTTTTTAAGCCTTCATAGGGCAGTCCCGCAATCAGGTCAATATGCACATGTATGTTTCTCTTCTGCGCAAGCCTCATTATATTGCCCTTGAGGCGTTCCAAATCCGTCCTGCGGTTGACAGCCGCCAGCGTCTCGGCGCTTAAGCTTTGAATCCCTATTTCAAACTGAATAAGCCCGGTCGGCGCAGCTTCAAGAAGCTTCATTGTGTCCTCGTCGAGAAGGTCGCCCCCTATCTCAAAATGAAAACAAACTCCCCTGGGAATAGAATTATAATTATCTATAATGAACCTAAAAAGCTCTGCTGCCCTTTGGCGGTTTGCATTAAAGGTACGGTCTACCAGCTTTATAGTCTTGCTGCCGCTGTTTGCCAGAAGCAGCATTTCGCTTTTAGCCCGCTCAATATCAAAATAACGCACCTTCCCGTAGCCCGAAAGGCAGAAGGCACAGGAAAAGGGACAGCCTCTGCTTGTTTCAAGATAAGCTATTCTTCCCTTTAGCGCTGCAAAATACTTCTCCGAATAGGGGCTCGGGGGATCTTCATCAGATACATATGGAAGGGCTTCAACCACCCTGCCGTCCGTCCGAAGGCTGATACCCGGAATGCCATCAGCAGCATATCCGCCATGTATAGCGTTAAGCAGCAGCGCAAACGGCCTCTCACCCTCGCCTGAAATAATGTATTGAACCAAAGGCTCCTTATTCAAAATTTCCGCCGCGTTATAGCTCACCTCGGGACCGCCGAGAATAATAACAGCCTCCGGCAGCTCATTTTTTAGAAGCTGCACCAGCTGCATTACCGCGCCGATGTTCCATATATAGCATGAGAAAGCCACGACCTGAGGCCTTAGCTCCGATATTCTTTTCAGAACATCTGAGGTTTTCTCGTTAATTGTTCCCTCAATGACCTCGGCATAAACGCCCTCATCACAGTACCTTCTAGCCCCCGCCAGCAAGCACCACGGCGCGAGTGACGAGTGTATATACTGCGAGTTCAAACAGCATATTACCGCACTTAGCTTATTTTTCATCCCTATATCCTCTGCAACATTTTGTATATGCAGTATATCAAATTTCCGTATCAGTTTCAATTTTTCTATTTCCCTTGATATTATTGCAGCTTGCATGATTTGAGCTTGCGTGGTATAATTAAATGTCAATTTGCGCTTATGTGGCGCGATAGTGAAATTAATAATTGAGGTAGCCATGATAACTGTATCAAACGTAAGCTTAAACTTTAACGGAACAAACCTATTTTCACACTGCAATCTCAGCTTTACCGCAGGCAACTGCTACGGCATAATCGGAGCTAACGGCGCGGGAAAATCAACCTTCTTGAGGCTGCTTTCGGGTGAGCTTGAAACCTCCACCGGGGAGATCTTCATCGCGGAAAAAACGCGCATGTCCGTGCTCAGGCAGGATCACTACGCCTTCGACGAGTTCACCGTCCTTGACACAATAATAAAGGGCAATCCTCGCCTTTATGAAATTATGGTTCAGAAGGACGCTCTCTATGCCAAGGAGGACTTTTCGGAGGAGGACGGCGTTCTCGCGTCCGAGCTCGAAGGCGAATTCGCCGAGCTTAACGGCTGGGAATCCGAGTCGGAGGCCTCGAAGCTCCTCAAGGGTCTCGGCATTGACGCCGATGTGCTTTATACGCAAATGAGCGAGCTAGACGGCAAAAGCAAGGTCAAGGTGCTGCTTGCCCAGGCGCTTTTCGGCTCCCCCGATATCATTCTGCTAGACGAGCCCACCAACGACCTCGACATTGACTCAATTGAGTGGCTCGAGGACTTCCTTCTTGATTTTCTCGGAACGGTCATAGTCGTCTCCCATGACCGCCACTTCCTCAACACCGTATGCACTCATATTGTCGATATTGACTATTCAAAAATTCAGATTTATGTCGGCAACTACGATTTCTGGTATGAGTCGAGCCAGCTTATCCAGAAGATGAAGCGCGATCTCAACAAGAAGAACGAGGAAAAGGCAAAGGAGCTTCAAAGCTTCATCGCCAGATTCTCCGCAAACAAATCTAAGGCAAAGCAGGCGACCTCAAGGCAGAAGCTGCTTGATAAGCTCAACTTTGAGGATCTCCCCCAGTCCTCCCGCAAATATCCTTACATTGGCTTCCAGATGGAAAGGGAGCCCGGCAAGGAAATCCTGACGGTTGAGAACCTCAGTAAGACCATAAACGGCGAAAAGCTGCTAAGCAATATCTCGTTCAGGGTCAATAAGGGTGACAAGATCGCTTTTGTCGGAGAAAACGAGAACGCGATTACTACCCTTTTCAAAATACTCATGGGCGAGCTAGAGCCGGACTCCGGCACTTACAAATGGGGCGTAAGCACCTCTCAGTCCTACTTCCCGAAGGACAATACCGCGTTTTTTGATGAGTGTGAGCTGAGCATACTCCACTGGCTGGAGCAGTATTCAAAGGATGTCACGGAAACTTATCTGCGCGGCTTCCTCGGTAGAATGCTGTTTTCCGGTGACGATGTATTTAAGCCCGTTAATGTCCTTTCCGGCGGTGAGAAGGTTCGCTGCATGTTCTCCCGCATGATGATGTTCGGCGCGAATGTCCTTGTGGTCGATCAGCCGACTAACCACCTGGATCTCGAGTCCATCACCGCGGTAAATAACGGCCTTGCGGACTTCAAGGGCGTTGTTCTCTTCTCCTCTCACGACCATCAGTTTATTCAGACTGTAGCAAACAGGATAATCGAGCTTAAGGACGAGGGCCTGATCGATAAGCTCTCCACCTTCGACGAATTCCTCGAGTTTAAAAAGACACTATAGTTCCATGGGTTTATCCTCCCAGTTTGGCCACGATTCGCGAGCATTTACACATGAGCGTTACTCAATTCGGGTAACGCTTTTTTGTTTTATTTTCCAATTTTCACTTGACAAAGAGAAATGTGAGGAGTAATATTTGTATTACAAGTATTACTTTTCTAACCGGAGGCATAAAATGAAAAACAAAAAACCTAACAAGTATATGGGCTCAGTTAAGGTTGGGCCAAAAGGACAAATAGTAATTCCGAAGGAAGTCCGCGATATGTTCGATATAGAGTGCGGAGACAACCTAATCCTGCTCGCAGACTCCGAAAGGGGCATTGCGATAG
>CAYQMY010000177.1:0-4767 GCA_964418735.1 uncultured Oscillospiraceae bacterium
GCGACCGAGCTTACGAACATGATTATCATGCAAAGAGGCTTCCAATCCAACTCCAGAGTTATCACAACCTCCGACTCGATGCTTGAGGAACTAGTAAATCTGAAGCGCTGAGGCAGCTAACCGGTAATCGTGAATTGGAGATATTAAATGATTAAGGTAACGCGCGTAAACAGGCAGGATAAGTTCTGGGTAAACGAAAACATGATTGAATTCATGGAGGAGACTCCGGACACCATTTTATCCATGCTTTCCGGCCGTAAGGTGCCTGTCGCCGAAACAGCGGAGCAGATCGTAAGACTGATTGCGAAGGTTCGAAGACCGCTTATCATTTCGAGGGACGATTTCGGCGAGATTTTAGAAGATTAATATGTAAGAGGCGTTTTATGAACATATCAACAGTAGCCAGTATGTTTCTTGGCTTTACAGTGGTAATCGTCAGCATCCTGTTTAGTGGCAACCTGATCGATTTTTTTGATCCGGCTTCAATTTTTTGCGTTTTTGGCGGAGTTATATTCGCAACGGGTATTTCTTATTCAATTGAAAGAATAAAAAGCCTGTTTAACGCGCTGAAGGTTGCGGTCAGAAAAGAAAAGATTGACTACCATTCTGATATAGACAAAATAGTGGAGATTGCCAATGTTGCTAGAAAAAACGGGCTTCTCGCGCTCGAAGAGATGAGCGATCAGCTGGACGAGCCATTTCTTAAGAAGGGAATACTGCTTGTTGTCGACGGGTCTGATCCTGATCTAATCCGAAGCATACTGGAGACGGAGATATCGGTTACAAAGAGCAGGCACGCTGACAACCGCGCGATACTCGAAACCGCGGCGGCTTATGCTCCGGCTTTCGGAATGATAGGAACGCTTATTGGCCTTATCAATATGCTAAGAAGCCTAGACGACATGTCCAGTCTTGGACCGAATATGTCCGTTGCCCTCGTTACCACTTTTTACGGAACCGTGCTTGCAAACCTGGTTTTTAATCCGCTTGCAAAACGCCTGAAGGCTATAGGAGGCTCCGAATACCTGCGCAAGGAACTGATTATCGAGGGTATTATGGCAATACAGAACGGAGAAAACCCGCGCATAATCCAGGAGAAGCTCAACGCCTTCCTGTCGAACGCACAGCAGCAGATGAAAAAAGAGGATAGGGAAGACGGAGCCGGAAAAAAACGACGCACGGCATAATCTGCTATAGTAATTTGTAAAGGAGTTGAAAAGTATGAGAAAAGAAGAGCCTGAAGAGGAGAGCGGTTATAGCTGGATGGATACATACGGGGACATGGTCACGCTGCTCCTTTGTTTCTTTGTACTTCTATATTCCTTTTCTTCTGTAGACGCATCAAAATGGCAGGAGCTGGTCAGCGCATTTACCGGCTCAGCCGGAAATGCGTCAATGTCGTCCATAAATGAGGTTTCCGCAAGAGAGGGCGCTATCAGCAAAATCGATAATATGATAGATTTACAAAGCCGAAGTGAGTCAAGCAGCGACTCGCTCAATGCTGAGCAGCAGCAGATAAACACTGTGTTTGATGAGCTTTACAGAAACATCAGGTCGTACATCGATCAAAACGATATCGGCGGGCAGGTGAGCATGCTCCGGACAGACGATTCGATAACGCTTCGCTTCAGCGAAATATCGTTTTTTAGCTCCGGTAAGGCTACCATACGTCCGGAAAGCAAGCCAATACTTATGAAAATGGTGAATATGATCTACGAAAACTATTCGGCCATCAGTGTAATAAATGTTGAGGGGCACACGGACACCGTGCCTATAAGCACGGTGGAGTTTGCCGACAACTGGGATCTCTCCGTGAAGAGAGCTACGAACACGCTTCGCTTTATTATTGCTACCGGGTTTTTTGACGAGGAGAAGCTGACCGCTGTGGGTTACGGTGAATATCACCCGATTGCCACGAACGATACGGCGGAGGGAAGATCCCTCAACAGAAGAGTGGACATTGTTCTGAAAAAAGTGATTACAAATCAAAGCGGGAACTAAGGTGGTTTTTAAAAATGGGTAAAAAAATAATCATAATTGTTGTTGCACTCGCGGTTGTGGCGGCAGGCCTATACTTCTTTGTATTCAGAAAAACCGATGACAGCAAAAAGCAGGCCATCACTTACGAATACGCGATTAAGGACCCCTTTATCACGAACGTAAAGGGCAGCAATAAACTCTTCAAGACGACCTTGGTTTTGGTTGTGAATAATAAAAAGCTGCCTGAAGAGCTGGAAAAAAATCTCTTTACGATAAGAGATACTGTTCTTTTCGTATTGCGTAATATGACAGAGGAAGATTTAAAGAACCAAACTGTCCAGGATACACTTCGTAAGACGCTGAGCGACAAGCTCAACAGGGCTCTGGATATCAGCGGTATAGTATCTGTGCGATTCACAGATTTTGTTATGCAGTGATCGGCCCTTAAAAAATACCAAGACTACTCAAAAGGGAGGTGAGCTGTATTGAATGATATTTTATCTCAGGCGGAAATAGACAAACTCATGAGGGATTTGACCTCCGGGGAAACAAACGAAGATAGTGAAGAAGATAAGAGTTCGGTAAAGGGTTATGACTTCAAAACAGCTAACCGTTTTACCAAGGATCAAATCAGGGCTATAAACCTCGTCTTCAAAACCTTCGGGCATCTGCTTTCGAACTATCTGATGGGAACGCTGAGAGCCAGCTGCGACGCCGAGGTTTTGTCGATAGAGGAAATATCGTTCAACGAATTTAACAACTCGGTTCCATCGCCCGTTATTATAGCAATAGTGAATACGACGCCTTTTAATGGATCGATTATCCTTGAAATGTCAAAGGAGATATCGTATTCTATTATCACAAGGGTGCTCGGTGGAACTAAAGAGGTTTATTCGGAGGGCAGACAGTTTACCGAAATTGAACTCGCGATTTTGGAACGTGTGCTATGGCAGATTCTTAAGATTATGGACGAGTCCTGGTCTAAGATGATGGAAGCATGCTCTGAGCTGGACCGGATTGAAACAAGTATGCAGTTTTCTCAGATTGTCGACATGAACGAACCGGTTCTCATGGTTACGCTCAATATTACGATTGGCAATGAGAGCGGGATAATCGGATTCTGCTTACCGCATCAGGCGATGGAGCCTTTTACAAAGAAGCTGAATACCAAGATGATTTTCTCCGGCAGCAACACCAAAAAGGTGGTTTCCAATCCAGCCCAAATAATAGGCTCGATTATCAAAACCGATATAATCGTAAGCTCGGAATTTAACCCAACCTCGGCTACCGTAAACGATATTATGGATCTCTGCGTCGGGGATGTAATACAGCTTCAGCATAAAGTTGAAGAGCCGGTTATAGTGAAATATCAAAACCTTCCGAGATTCAGGGCCAGCCTCGGGAAATACAAAAGCAATGTGGCTTTGAAAATTACAGACGTGATAAAAGGAGACGAAGACAATGAGTAGTCTATCTCAAGCGGAAATAGATGCACTGCTGAAGGGCGAGCCTGCGGATGCGTCGGCAAATACGGGAGAGCTAGATTTATCAGCCTTCGGTTTGAACAACGACGCGGCCACAAACAACGGTACTGACGAGGACTCCTTTGCTCAGGGAGAAGTTGAGGATATTTCAACGAGCTTTGATCCGAATGAAGTGGATGCGCTCGGCGAGCTTGCAAATATATGTATGGGCACCTCTGCTACAACTATGTACGCTCTTCTCGGACGCAAGGTTACTATAACGACACCGAGGGTTGCTCTGTACAGGACTGAGAACGTACTTTCTTCTTATAAGCGCCCGTTTATAGCCATCAACGTCGAGTTTGTCGAAGGCATTATAGGAAACAATCTCCTTATATTAAAGGATTACGACGCGGCGCTTATAACCGATCTGCTTATGGGCGGAGAGGGCGATTTTGACAAAGACAATATCGAGCTCAATGAAATACATATGAGCGCAATGAGCGAGGTCATGAACCAGATGATGGGCTCTGCCGCGACGGCGATGTCCAACATGATGGGGGGCAGCGTAAACATTTCTCCCCCGCAGGTCTCGAGGATGGATGTTGACGAAACCATAGGCAAATTCTTCGGCAACGAGCCCTTGGTGCTGAAAATAAGCTTCGATCTGGAAATAGAGGGCCTGCTTAAAAGCAAGCTGCTCCAGGTAATGACGATAGCCGTGGCTAAAGAGCTGCTGAATACACTGATGAATCCGGCGCCAACAGAACGCTCAAAACCCGCTCCGGCGGCTCCGGCACCAAAAGCGACCGCTCCCGCTCCCGCTCCCGCTCCGTACCCGATGCCGATGGGCGGCGCGGCGCCTGCGGCGGCAAAGCAGGACAGGCAGAGTGTAAAAGCAGTAAAGCCGATGAATTATGAGTCTTTTGACGAGGCACCGTCAGCTGCACAGAGCTACAGTCAGGGCAACGGGAATCTGGAGCTAATCAACGACATACCGCTACAGGTAACAGTCGAGCTCGGAAAGACAAAGAAAAATCTGAACGATGTTGTAAATTTCGGTATAGGCTCTATAATAGTTCTTGACAAACTGGCTGGAGAGCTTGTAGATGTAATAGTGAACGGCAAGAAAATTGCGAAGGGCGAGGTAGTGGTAATCGATGAAAACTACGGCGTCAGAATTACCGAAATACTCCGAACGCCCGGTGCGCAGCAGGCTCAATAAGAAATATTTATTGTGAGTGATATAAGTGTTTGATTGTGTAGCAAGTCAGCCAATCTTTAATACAAAAAAAGAAATATTCGGCTATGAATTGTTATACAG
>CAYQMY010000178.1:0-318 GCA_964418735.1 uncultured Oscillospiraceae bacterium
TTCGCGACCACGAGAAGGAAGAGCTTTCACACTACTCCAACGCCACAACCGACTTTGAGTTCCTCTTCCCCTTCGGCTGGGGCGAGCTTTGGGGTGTCGCCGACAGAACGGACTTCGACCTCAAGGCACACCAGACGCAGAGCGGCGAGAGCATGGAATACTTTGACCAGGAAAATGGCGAGAAATACATCCCCTATGTTATCGAGCCCTCTCTCGGTGCCGACCGCGTAACCCTCGCCTTCCTAATCGACGCTTATGACGAGGAGATCATCGACGCAGAGAAGAATGACACCCGCGTGGTGCTTCACCTGCATCCGG
>CAYQMY010000178.1:328-4749 GCA_964418735.1 uncultured Oscillospiraceae bacterium
CCAAGAAGCTTTCGGAGGCCGCCGGCGAGGTTTACGCCGAGCTTCGCAAGGACTTCATGGTTGATTTCGATGAATCCGGCTCAATCGGCAAGCGCTACCGTCGTCAGGATGAGATCGGAACGCCTTACTGCATAACCTTTGACTTTGACAGTCTTGAGGACAAGGCTGTAACTGTTCGCGACAGGGACACAATGGAGCAGGAGCGAGTAAAAATAGAAGAGCTGAGTGCATATATTGCGGAAAAGGTAAGATTTTAATTTATAATTATTCACTTTAACGCAGCAAAGAAAGGATGAACGCGTATGAATAAAGCGCAGAAGCTTATGGATCTCCGTGTTTTCGCGGAAGAAATCCGAGTGCTTACCCTTAAGGAGTTTTCTTACACCGGTTTCGGCCATATCGGCGGAGCCATGTCGATAGTTGAGCTGCTGGCAGTTCTTTACGGAAGCGAAATGAAGTTTGATCCCAAAAATCCGCATTGGGAGGAAAGGGACCATCTTGTCGTTTCCAAGGGCCATGCCGGCCCTTCCGTATACGCTACGCTCGCAATGCTCGGCTACTTTCCTGAGAGCATGCTGCAGGAGCTCAATCAGGGCGGCGGACGTCTCCCCAGCCACTGCGACCGCAACAAAACGCCCGGCATAGATATGACCACGGGCTCTCTCGGTCAGGGAATTTCCGCAGCGAACGGCGTCGCTCTCGGCAAGAAAATCGACGGCAACGACAGCTTCACCTTCCTTGTTCTCGGCGATGGAGAGTGCAACGAGGGCCAGATATGGGAGGGCGCGATGTTTGCCGCCCAGTTCAAGCTTGACAACCTTATAGCCTTTGTAGATATGAACGGGCAGCAGCTCGACGGCTACACCGAGGACATTATGGATATGAGAAATATGGGCGAGCGCTTTGCCTCCTTCGGCTGGAACGTTCAGGAGGTCGACGGGCACGATATTTCGGCGGTGCTTAACGCCGTTACAGCGGCGAAAGCATACACGGGAAAGCCCAGCGCCATCATGCTGCACACCAAAAAGGGCAACGGCTGCACCTTTGCCAAGTGCGTAAAGGATAACCACCATATGAATTTCAAGCCCGAACAGATAAATGAAGCAATCAAGGTCGCCGAAGCGGCACTCGACGCCGCCAAAGCTGCGGCGGTAAGATAGGAGGGCCTGAAGATGTTTAAAGTACTTTCAACTTTTGAAAAGAATCCTAAGCTCATGCGCGAGGCCTACAGCGAAACGATGATGAGCTTAGCTTCGGAAAACAAAAATATTATGGCGCTTGATGCCGACCTCATAGGCTCCTCGGGAATGAAAAAGTTTTTCGAAGCCTATCCCGAGCGCGCAATACAGTGCGGAATCGCCGAAGCCAACATGATTGGCGTGGCAGCCGGACTCTCCCTCGTCGGAAAGGTGCCTTACGCGCACACCTTCGGCCCCTTTGCCAGCCGCAGGGTCTGCGATCAGATTTTCCTATCTGCCGCTTACGCAAAGCTAAACGTGAGAATTGTCGGCTCTGATCCCGGCGTCACCGCAGCGTATAACGGCGGAACACACATGCCCTTTGAGGACATGGGCGTTTTAAGGTCGATACCGCAGATTACGCTGATTGAGCTGACCGACCCCGTCATGGTCGCCGATATTGTAAGGCAGCTCGCGGATGCTTACGGCGTATATTATCTCCGTATGGCGAGAAAGAACGCCGTCGGTATTTATGAAGAGGGCAGCACCTTTGAAATAGGAAAAGGAAATGTTCTCAGAGACGGCGCAGATGTATCCATTATTGCGAGCGGAATCATGGTTGGAGAGGCTCTTAAGGCTGCCGAAACGCTTGCTGGCGAAGGTATCTCCGCGAGAGTCGTGGATATGTTCACTTGGAAGCCGATGGACGTTGAGCTTGTAAAGCGCTGTGCTGAGGAAACCGGAGCAATCGTCACCGCCGAGAACCACAATATTTATGGCGGACTCGGAGCTGCGGTCGCGGAGGCCTGCGTAAAAACAACTCCTGCTCCCATTGAAATGGTCGGAGTTATGGATGAGTTCGGTCAGGTCGGCACGGAGGATTATCTCCGCAAGGCCTATAACCTTACTGCTGAGGCAATTGTCGAGGCCGCGAAAAAGGTTATAAAAAGAAAAAAGTAAATAAAAATATAGGCGTCCGAGGGTTGGTTCCTTCGGACGCTTTTGTTTTATACGTGAGAATAGGAATGAAGGTTTTTCGCGAGAGACGAAGGCGTTACTTTTCTGCTCGTACAGAAAAGTAACCAAAAGACACGCATAAGGGAGAGAGGGATTTCGATTTCCCTCTCTCCCTTATGTATCCCTCTCTCCTTAAAGCGACACAAGAGGGGGAACCGCGGATCCCCCTCTTGGATTTCCCCCATGGGGTTGGACGGAGGTGCGGGAGTACGCTGGGTTTTGCTTCCGAAACAATACTTCGTCCCTTTATAAAAATAGAACCCGCTCTCCTTTGCGGAGAGCGGACAATTATTAATATTATGACGCCCAAATCATTACTCGGATTTAAGCTTTGATTTTACCCAGTTAATCAAAAGGAATACCAGAAACGACCCTATATATCCAACAGCTAAATACATAACAAGGTGCTTCCAAATCGGGGGATAAGTCGCATTGAACATGTCCTGAAACAACAGACGAGGCAAAAGCACCCCTCCGATGGCGGTTCCAATGCTTATCCCGATGGCCTGTTTCAGAGATTTCTTTATCATACGTGTTATCTTATCTTCGAGCCAGTGGGAACATCCTCGTCTACAAAAATAACCCTCGCGCTGTCGCCGTTGTCGGCGGCAAGAATCATGCCCTCGCTTACTTCACCGCGAAGTTTGGCGGGAGCGAGGTTAGCGACTAAAATAATCTTCTTCCCTATTAAATCGGCTGGCTCATACCACTTGTGGATGCCCGAAACAACCTGACGCGTCGCACCGCCGAGCTCAACTGTCAGCTTAAGCAGCTTATCGGACTTCTTTACAGCCTCTGCCGCGATTATCTTCGCGACTCGAAGCTCGGTCTTTGCGAATTCGTCTATCGTAATTTCGGGGGCTTTTTCCTCTTCCTTTTGCGGTTCTGGCGAGGACGCGGCCTTTGCCGCCTCAAACTCCTCGAGCTTCTTTGCAGCATCAATACGCGCAAAGAGGATTTCAGGCTGCGAGACTGTGTGTCCTACCTTCAGCGCACCGAAGCTATTAAGGCTTTCCCAATCCGAGGGCGCGACTGCGAGCTGCTCGAAAATCTTCCTTCCGGTTTCGGGCAAGAACGGCGCAAGAAGAGTCGCGGCGAAGCGTATCACCTCAAGCAGATTGTAAAGCACCGTATCAAGGCGCTCCTTGTTGGCAGTATCTTTTCCGAGAACCCAGGGCTGAGTCTCGTCTATATACTTGTTGGCACGGCGCAGAAGCGTAAAAATCTCATCAATCGCGTCGGCGACACGAAGCTCGTCCATCTTCGCCTCAACTCTTCCGGGAGTTGCGAGGCAGAGTGAAATAAGCTCCTCATCGAATTCGCCCTCGGCCTTGTGCGCGCCCAGAACTCCGCCAGAATACTTCTGGCACATCGTTATTGTGCGGTTCACGAGATTTCCGAGGATATTCGCAAGATCAGAATTTATGCGCTCAATCATAAGCTCGTAGGTAAAGGTGCCATCGCTCGCAAACGGCATCTCGTGAAGCACAAAGTAACGCACCGCGTCTACTCCGAAAGCGTCCACGAGGTCGTCCGCGTATACTACGTTTCCGCGGGACTTGCTCATCTTTCCGTCTCCGACGAGTAGCCAGGGGTGCCCGAAAACCTGCTTCGGAAGCGGAATGTCCAGCGCCATCAGCATAATGGGCCAATAGAGGGTGTGGAACCTTAAAATATCCTTGCCTATAAGGTGCACGTCCGCAGGCCAGTACTTTTTAAAGGTTTCTCCGTGGTTTCCATCCACGTCGTAGCCGGGAAGCGTTATATAGTTTGAAAGCGCATCTATCCAGACGTAGATGACATGCTTCGGGTCAAAGGTCACGGGTATCCCCCACTTAAAGCTTGTCCTTGATACGCAGAGGTCCTGAAGACCGGGCTTCAGGAAATTGTTTATCATCTCGTTTTTACGGGCTTCTGGCTGAATAAACTCAGGGTTCTTTTCTATATGCTCGATAAGGCGCTCAGTGTAGTTTGAAAGGCGGAAGAAATAGGCTTCCTCCTCGGCCTCCTTGACCTCTCTGCCGCAGTCGGGGCACTTGCCGTCGACTAGCTGGCTCTCAGTCCAGAAGCTTTCGCAGGGTGTGCAGTAGAGGCCCTTATACGAGCTTTTGTAGATATCGCCCTGCTCGTAAAGCTTATTGAATATCTTCTGCACCTGCTTTTCGTGGACGGGATCGGTCGTGCGGACAAACCTGTCGTAAGAGGTGTTCATTACATCCCAAATCC
>CAYQMY010000179.1:0-4676 GCA_964418735.1 uncultured Oscillospiraceae bacterium
TCTGCGGGTTTGTGTAAATATTCTGGCGCAGGCCGTAAAGCGGGAGAGCCTGAGCGTAGCTCATGCCGTCGAGGACTACTATGGAACCGTACTTAAGAGTAAATACGGAAGCAAGGGCCGCCTGCATATTCTTATCGCCGGCCGCAACCTTTGCAACATTAACGATGGAGGGATATCCGAAGGCGCGGTCTGCGTCCTTTATCGCAGCTCTGCGAACCTGCACAGCCGCCGCGAATGTATCCTTAACAGTAGCCATGGTAACATCAAGCACCATGTTTTTGTTGCCGAGCTTCTCAAGCTTCTCTACGGTGTCGTGCAGGTCGGAAAGGTCCTTTCCCTTAACGCCGAGAACAATGCCGTACTTAGTAGCCAGAGCGTTCATAGCTTCAAAGTTTCCGCTGTCTGCGCCGGAAATTACGGGCTTTCCAGCTCCGGCAATCTCAAGAGCCTTAGCGGCAACATCTGCGTCGCCGCAGCTGATAACCAGTGTTTTGCCTGTGTCGTTTGCCTTCTTTACGAGGTCAAGGAACTTTGCGCTGTCGCCTGCGCACTCAACAAATATGGCATCAACGCACATACGCTCGCCGATACGCTCGTAATCAACATTGGCAACGTCGGCAAGAGCCGCGCTGTTCTGAGCATCTGAATAAGCGTCGGAAATAGCGACTGCAAAAAGGTTGCGGCTTACGAGGGTCTTTTCGTGGCGGTAAAGCACTGTTTCGCCGCCGAGGGTAAATTCGCCTTCGCCTGTGCCGATTTTAACGGTCTTCATCGGGGGTGCTGTAGCCTCGTCAAGCTTTGCGCGTACCTCATCCGAGAGGTGCGGGCACTTGTCAAGAGTAATAGCGCCCTGTGCGACCTTCATCGCAAAAGCCATGCAAGTGGGGCTGCCGCAGTCTTTGCAGTTTGTTTTGGGTGTAATCTTAAATATGTCAAGTCCTGTAAGAGCCATCTTTCTGTACCTCCAATTACATCAAAGCCGCTATCATAGCGGAAATTGTGGCCACGGAAGCGGGATGCTTCAAAATAACCGCGTCCGAACCGGAAACAAGACAAGCTGCGGCGGTTACAATTTCCATGGATATTCCGCGCTGCTCCTGATTTCCCCACTGGGGCATATCCTCCTCGGGCATAAGGGCTTCCTTGACGGACCATGTATCGGCAGATATATGCGTTACAACAGGCATCTGAAGCATAGCGTCATTCTGTCCGAGAGCGGCCTGCTTAACTCTGTCCATCGTCGAAGCGACGTACTCAAAGCCATAGCCGGCGGCGGCGCTGCCGAGGTTCATGATTATGTTTTCCTTTGATACGCCGAGCTGAGTCAGGAGAACATTAAGCTGCTTTGCGAGGTTGATGTCAACGGAGGATTCGGCGCCGACCTTCTGAGAGTATGCGAGGCCGACAGAGGCGCCGACGGTCTTGTAGTTTTCTTCTCTTGCGGAAAGGAACAGGACGTTCTTGCCCTGCAGAGCCTCCGCGACCTTTTCAAATATCTGCGCGTCCTTTTGTGAGTTCTTGCAGCCCGCGACCATGATGGGAAGGTCAACAGCTTCGCCGACTTCCTTCGCGACCTTTACGCACTCCTCGACAGATTTGTCCTCAGCGCCGGGATCTGCGCCTTCAAAATGGAGACAGATAAAATCTGCTCCGGGCATTGCTGCGGCTTTCTTTGCAATATCAGCCATGGTCTTGCAATCGCCGTAATAGTCCAGCATTCCCTTGGGAGCGCCCTCGAGGCCGAGATCCGAAATTTCAACACCAATCTTTGGTGCGTTGGGGATGGGTGCGTCAAAGGAGTAAAGCGGGGCTACCGTAGAGCCGCCGAGTGCGATCTTCTTCTCGCCGACACCGAGTTCTACGGTATTTATTGCAGATTTAAAAACCTGCGGTTTCTGAACAAATGCCATGTTAAAACCCTTTCTCTCTCTATGATAAATTTTTATAAAAAGATATTATGCAGCCCTTGCTGCTTATATTCCCAGACTCTCAACCAGCTCTTTTACCGCGATTTTTACGGGTGAGCTCTCGCTGATGTCGATTATGGGCTTGCCTTTGCAGTCAAACTCATAGACTGCGTTGTCCTGTGGTATCACGCCAAGAAGATTAATTCCTGTCTGCTCCACAGCCTCTTTGGTTCCTTCATCCAGAACGCCGTTCGGCGCGCGGTTTACTACCAGCCCCATCATTTTGGGCTTTAGCTCAAGCTCCTTAGCGAGCTCCGCTATTCTGGCCGCCGCCTGGATTCCGCGGCGCGAGCAGTCGCTTACAAGCAAAAGCGCGTCGACACTGGGGAGGACGCCGCGGCTTATGTGCTCCATGCCCGCCTCGTTGTCAACGACCATGTACTTATAATTATTGGCGTGGCGGCTAATCTGAGTTTTTAAAACTCCGTTGACAAAGCAATAACAGCCTTCGCCCTGTGTCCTGCCCATTACGAGCATATCATAATCGTCCTCTTCAATGAGCGCCGAATTAAACTTGTATTCGGCGTATTCGGGCTTAGTCATATTCGCCGGTATGGGACTCGGGTCCATCATCTCAGAATGAGCAAGCTCTTCCCTGATTGTACCGAGAGTGGTTTCCACCTCTACGCCCAGCACCTCGTTCAGGTTCGAATTGGCGTCGGCGTCTACAACCAAAAGCGGCGTCTTCTTCATTTTTATGAGTCTGTCTACGATAAGACCGCAGATTGTGGTCTTGCCGACTCCGCCCTTGCCGGCGACCGCAATGGTAAATGTCATGCAGCCCCCTCCGTTTTCCGGAGAATTACCGTACCGCCGCTGAGTTCGGCTGAAACAATTTGACCTTTATAGGCCGTCTCTTCTCCCATAATATCGGTAAGTTTAATAGTATCGCCCTCAAAGTCTATCTTTGTTATGTTGCGGCAGATAATATTCTCCTTATCCTTCCTGTCTTCATATACTGTTGCTAGGCACATTTTAAACCTCCTTGATTCCCAGAAGCGCCTTTTCAAGCATCTCGTTGCCCTTTTTATAGAACGATATGGCCTTGTCAAGATCAGACGCTGAGGCTTCCATATCAAGCTCCCTCAAACGGTCTGACAGCGACATGAGCTCCTCCGAGTGGTGCTCGTTGTGCTCAAGCATATAATTCAGCAGGGCCTTTACTTCACCGTGCTCGCTTTTCCCCTCGGCGTGACTGTGGTTATGGTCATGCTCATGGCCGTGTTCGTGTATATGGTCATGCGCGTGAACGCTTCCGTCGGCATGGGTATGATTGTGGGTATGATGCTCGTCGTAGTTATGCATGTTTGACCCTCCTATATTATAGTCTTTTGACTGCTAACCTTATTTAAAAACTGGACTCTAGAACTCAATATTATCCATGAAAACATCGTTGAATTCAGGCAAGCCCGCGAGCTCAAGGTATTCTGTCTTTCTGCCGATGTCTATAGAGCGCAGGTACTCGCTTTTTGAAAGGGCCGCCATCTTTGCGCCCTGACCCGCCGCGTTTCCGACCGGTATTATCCGGCTCTCGAGCTCCTTCGGAAGAAGCCCTATCGCGCAGGCGCTTTTCGGGGACATGTAGTTTCCGAAGGCACCGGCAAGCATAACTCTTTCAACTTCCATGGTGTCGACGCCGATGCGGCGCATAAGAAGGGCAATTCCCGAGGCTATAGCAGCCTTCGCCAGCTGTACCTCCCTGATGTCCTTTTGAGTAATGCATATCTTCTTTGTCAGCCAAAAGACCTTTGTTCCGTCCTTCTCGCCGACATTCTCCGCAAGCTTACGCGCCTTCTCGTCTTTAAGCTCGTCCTTAGTGAGCAGGCGTCCCGATTCGTCCACTATGCCGTTTACGACAAGCTCCCCAATGATATCGATAAGCCCCGAGCCGCAAACGCCGAATGCCTCTCCCCCGCCGATTACAGTAACGTTTACCTTGCCGTCCGAGAAGTCCGCGTGATCTATCGCGCCCTTGGCGCCGCGCATTCCGACGCTTATTAGCGCGCCTTCGAAGGCGGGGCCTGCCGCGGTGGAGCATGCGCACAGCCTTTTTTTGTTGCCCAGCACCATTTCGCCATTTGTTCCGATATCCACAAGCAGCGTCATGGGCTCTTCCCTGTCGATGTTCGAGGAGAGTATGCCTCCCACGGTGTCGGCTCCGACAAAGCCTGAAATGTTCGGCAGCACCAAAAGCACCGCGTTTTCGTTCGCGTGAACTCCGTATTCCCACGCCTTGAGCTGCAGCGCCTCGACCGTTACCGGCTTGTAGGGCGCAAGCACCAGAGAGTTTGTCGGAATTCCGAGGAAAAGGTGGTGCATACAGGTGTTTCCGACGACGGTTATCAGGAAAATCTGTTCTCTGCTTACTCCGGCTTCCTCGGAAGCCTCTCTGATAAGGCTGCTGAGAGCCTCTCTTATCGTATCGGCAAGCATCTGCCCGCCGTTCTGTATCGCGTAATTAGCTCTCGCAATAACGTCAGCTCCGAACTTGGACTGCGGATTGAGCACGCTGACCGTGGAGAGCGTATCGCCCGTCTCGACGTTGAGCAGATAGCCAACCACCGTCGTTGTGCCAATGTCGAAGGCCATTGCGCAAAGCGGCTTATTCGCGTCCGTTCTGCCAAGCGGGGTCTTGCCGAAAAACACCTCACCCGAAGCGTCGCGGCTGAGCGCGGAGCTGACCGTAAACTCGGTCTCATAGCCTGTTTC
>CAYQMY010000180.1:0-4675 GCA_964418735.1 uncultured Oscillospiraceae bacterium
CTTTCAATGACACTTCACCAGCTGATACAGCGCACCGAAACATTGAAAATGAGTATTATATACTGTAATGCCAAAACCGGCTGATAAAAGCTATCGGTTTAATCACCCGGTTATCTGGTACTCTGTTACGTCTAAGACTTGCGAAAGCTGCGAAGCTATTTTTGTGCAAGACGAGGCGCAGACCGCGGGTAATACTTTGTGTATTGCCAAGGTATGCAACGCGGTATTGTGCAAAAAGAGCGAGTAGATTTGCAAGGATTAGGCGCAACTGAGTACAGAACAAAATAATAAAACAAGGAGTACTTTACATGGCTATGAACAATCCTGAAGTATCGCAAAACAATTGCATACCTCAGGAGACCTATCTAAACAATGTGGAGCTCGCACGCGCCTATGTGCCGTTTCAAATACTCTGCAACACCTTTACTCCGCTGGGAGCGCTTATGAGAGGCACCGCGTTCCCGCCCTTGTACGACCCCTATCTGTGGGATAAGCGAAGGATGGAGGTTTATGACGATGAGTAGAGACGAGCTGCTTCAAAAGATATCAGCGCTGGATTTCTATATAATCGATATGCATCTGTACCTCAACACCCATCCGGACGACAACGAGGCCATCATGATTTACAACTACTGCGTTACTCAGGTAAAAGAGCTTCGTGAGGAGTACAACAGACTCTACGGCATGCTGCTTTCCAACAACTGCACCAGCAAACAGCCCTGGCAATGGATAGACAACCCGTGGCCCTGGCAAAAAGCTTTCAATTTCAAGCTGAAGGGAGACATAAGCTAATGTGGATGTTTGATAAAAAGCTTGAATATCCTATAAAAATTAAAAAGCCTGATCCGAGAATGGCAAAACTGATTATTACACAGTACGGCGGCCCCGACGGCGAGCTGGCAGCATCCCTCAGATACTTAAGTCAGCGTTTCTCTATGATAACCCCCCAGGCAAAAGCGACCTTAAACGATATAGGTATATCTGTATCGCTATTGCCTATCATTGCTCTGCGCCAAAAAACCTGCTGTACAGGGACAAGCTGTATTTTTAACATCAAATAGGTCTGGTTTATTTATAGTTTCCATGATATACTATGTATAAACAGCGCTTTTCATCACAAATAGACAAATTGCTTGAAAATTAGTAATAAAGTGCCAAATAAAGGAGGTCTGATAATGAAGTATGTATGTACCGTTTGCGGCTATATCTATGATGAGTCCAAGGGAATCCCCGAAAAAGGAATAGCGCCCGGGACCAAGTGGGAGGATATACCTGAGGACTGGACCTGCCCCCTTTGCGGCGCAGGCAAGGGCGAATTCAAGGAGCAAGACTCATCCGATAAGCCGGCGGCGAAAAAGCAAACCCTTTCCGAAGCAAATGAACACGATATGCGCGAGCTGTCTTTCGGAGAGCTGAGCGCTCTGTGTTCCAACCTTTCCAAAGGCTGCGAGAAGCAGTATCGCCCCGAAGAAGCCGAATTATTCGCCGAGCTTGCCGCCTATTACAAAGGCAAAACCCCAGCGGCAGAAGTAAAACAATTTGAGTCTTTAGCTTCTCTTATTCAAAACGAGCTTGAAAACGAATACCCAAGCGCTAACAGTATCGCTGCAGAGCCCCTAGACCGCGGAGCGCTAAGAGCTCTTGTCTGGGGAGAAAAGGTCACCCGCATACTGGCCTCCCTACTTAGCAGATACGATAAGCAGAAGGACGCCTTGCTCGAAAATACAAATATCTACGTTTGTGAAATATGCGGCTTTGTTTTTATTGGCGACGAGCCGCCGGAAATCTGCCCCGTATGCAAGGTCCCGAGCCTTAAAATCAGGCATATTGAAAGGGAGGCGGTATAATGCACGCTGTTAGAAACATAAGGCTGTGTACAAAGGACTGTCTTTGCCTTTACGTCTGTCCGACAGGGGCAACGGATACCGAGACAGGACAGATAGATGCTTCAAAATGCCTGAGCGGCTGCAGAGCCTGTGTCGATGCCTGTCCCTCACACGCTATTTCACTTGTCCCCGATAGCTTTCCTCCCCAGCAGAAAAAAACGGCATCTGTCCAGGCTTCCCTGCGCAAATTAGCCGCCGGCAAGGTTCAGCAGGAAGCGCTTGCCGCCGCAATTGCGGAAAAATCTGAAAACCCCATTGAAAGACAACTCGCCAAGGCCATCTCAATGTCCAACAGACTGATGGCAGAGGATCTTCTCCGTGAAGCAGGCTTCCTGCTTCCGCAAGGCGAAAACACTATAGATTTTTTGAATTCCTTGCTCAAAACCTCTCAGCCCGAAGATTTCCCGAAGGAAACGGTCCTAAAGCTGCTGGCCATGCTTAATAAAAATAATAAAATTCAGGAGGATAAGAACATGGAAAAATATCGCTGCACAGTATGCGGATACATTCACGAGGGTCCTCTAACCGCTGATTTTAGGTGTCCGCGCTGCAATCAGCCGGCATCCGCCTTTGAGAAGCTAGAAGAAAAAACCGCCTCCGTCAACAAATATGCAGGCACGAAAACAGAAAAGAATCTGATGGAAGCCTTTTCGGGTGAAAGTCAGGCAAGAAACAAGTATACATACTTTGCTAATATTGCCCAAAAGGAGGGCTATGACCAAATTTCGGCCATCTTCCTTCAGACCGCGAGAAACGAGCAGGAGCACGCAAGAATATGGTACGAGGAGCTCGGTCAGCTTGGTAACACCGCCGAAAATCTGCTCCATGCCGCCGAGGGCGAAAACTACGAGTGGACAGATATGTACGATCGCTTCGCCAAAGACGCGGAAGCGGAGGGCTTCCCTGAGCTTGCCGCCAGATTCAGAAGAGTCGCAGAGATTGAGAAAGCGCATGAGGCTCGTTACCGTTATCTGCTTAACAATGTCGAAATGCAGAGTGTTTTCGAAAAAAGTGAAGAGGTTATGTGGGAGTGCCGAGTTTGCGGCCATCTTGTAATGGGCAAGAGGGCGCCGGAGGTATGTCCCGTATGCAAATATTCTCAGGTTTATTTTGAGGTTCGAAAGGACAATTATTAATTGAGAGGTGACAGTTATGAAAAAATTTACGTTAACTGAAGCGAAAGAGATTGCGGACAAGCTTGGCATTGATTTCGGCAAGGTTGAATTTACCTTAGAGGAGTATTTAGAAGGCATCAACATCGAGCTTGAGCACGGAAACGTTGACCTCGAAACCAATGTGACAGGCGACGATCCTCTTATGACCGGCAAAATAGCCCTGGCTCATCTTAAAGAGGTTCCCATCTACTATAATGATGACATTGGTCTTGAAGCTTGGGAGCACGCAATTGAAGCCTTTAAGGGAAACCCCAAGGGCAAGAAAATCCAAATCGTATAAGCCGCCTACAAAAGAAACGCCCTCGGCAGCCGATATGTTCGGCAGCCGAGGGCGTTTTTCATTAAATTTACTTTTTCTCAGAAGGAACAGGCAGCACCGAAAAGTGATTTCTGTAAAGCTGGATAGCGGCCGCTCCTATCAAGACGACCATTCCAGCGAGTGCCACCGTTTGCAGGAGGGCAAATTCTCCCTTAAACCCTGCCGGTGATTTAAGAAACTGGTATATTCCAAGATACGCCCACGCTATAGGAAGCGGAAACGCGGCGTTGCGATTCTTTAGCAGCACCAGAATGACAAGGACTACCGCGACTATTAGAATGATAACCGCCCAGGTACTTTCGGCAATTCCAAATCCATCCCAATTTTGCTTAACAAGCGCTGCGGCTATATTTACTACAGTTGCGATGAATAGCCAGCCTGTATAAAGTCCAAAGGTCAGAGGCAAAAGCCAGCGCTTACCCTTTTGAATCTTCAAAAGCTTTTGGCAAATAAGCGACAGGGTAATTAAAAACGCAAAAATGAACAGAACGGACAGCTCGATCAGGATATAGGAGAACGCAACTATCCAAGCCATATTGAAAATGCATGAAATACGGAAAAGAGTGCTGATTTCATCTACAGCCGTTTGATAATAGGAGTCGTTTTTCTTAACAACCATCACAATCAGTGAGATAATCAGCAGCGAGTAGATAACGCTCCAAATGCTAAAGGTTGAGGGGCTTGGCGTAATGAGGGTTTGGTACATGTCGGAAATCTGCTTTTGCGTAAAGCCGTTAATCAGCCCGATGGCGCCAAGGGTATTAATGACCAGAGTTGCCGCTAGGAAAATTAGATTGACCCAAGCCTTTCTTGTCTTTTCCATGATAATCCTCCAATGCTTAACTCGTTCCCTAAAAACTAACATTTGTTAGCTTGATTATAGCATTACTATTTGCCCAACGTCAACGCTTATTATCTTATGTGCCGCCCCTCCAATAAACATTTTTTTACTTTTACATATGATGACCTAAAAGGGGTTGTTGCGTGCATGACATTATCAGAAAACAAAAACGGCGAAATAGTCCTGACGCCGCTTCAGGAGCGGGAATTTATTTGCGCCGTCAAAATAAGCGTTTACCGGCAGCTGAACAAAAAAGGCCTGTTGTCGGACGAACAGCTTTCGAGACTTATTATTATGCAAAATCAGTCGTCTTGATATCAGGGGTGCATTCTATTGAAAAGCAAGCTTCGTGCAGCCGCTTATTGCCGCGTCAGCACCGATAAGGACGACCAGATAAACTCGCTTACAAGCCAGATTAAATACTTTACGGAGTACATAAACTGTCAGAACGGCT
>CAYQMY010000181.1:0-4658 GCA_964418735.1 uncultured Oscillospiraceae bacterium
AAGGAATGAAGGTAGGAATTGTAGGACTCGGTCTTATCGGGGGCTCCTTCGCCAAGGCTTACAAGGGCGCTGGGGAGATGGTTTTGGCCTTTGATGCCGACAGGACAATACTTGAGTTTGCGAAAATCTCAGGAGCGGTTGACGGGGTGCTCGACGACGAAAGCATCAAAGAATGTGACCTTCTGCTTATCGCGGTCTATCCAAGAGCAGCGATAGAATATTTAAACAGCAAGGCGGCGCTTATTTCGGCAAAAACAGTGGTGATAGACTGCTGCGGAACTAAGCGCGAGGTCTGCGCCGCGGGCTTTAAGGCTGCTGAGGAATACGGCTTTACCTTCGTCGGCGGACATCCGATGGCCGGCACGCAGTTTTCTGGCTTTAAGCACAGCACGGCCTCGATGTTCAGCAAGGCCTCTATGATAATTGTTCCGCCGCACTTTGACGATATGGCGCTGATAGACAGGATAAAAAATCTTCTTGCACCGGCGAACTTCGGACGCATTACCATGTCCACTGCCGAAAAGCATGACGAGATGATAGCCTTTACGTCTCAAATGGCGCACGTAGTCTCCAACGCCTATATCAAAAGCCCGACCGCCGAGGCGCACAAGGGCTTTTCTGCGGGAAGCTACAAGGACCTTACGAGAGTCGCTTACCTCAACGAAACGATGTGGAGCGAGCTTTTCATTGAAAACAGGGATTACCTTATAAGGGAGCTTGACTTTTTCATAAACTCCGTAACGCAATACCGTGACGCGCTCGAAAAAGGAGATGAATCAAGGCTTATTAAGCTCCTTGCTGACGGCAAACGCTGCAAGGAGGAGGTTGACGGCAAATGGAAACAGTGAGGGTTCGCGCCTCCAAAAGCTATGACATCCTGATAGGCTCGGGAATTCTCGGCCGTATAGGGGCTCACGTACGGGAAATCTGCGGCGGCCTTACGGCTGCAGTGATTACGGACGACATAGTAGAAAGACTGTATTTTCAAACCGTTGAAAGCTCGCTTTCGGATGCCGGCTATAAAGTTGTTAAATTCGTGATACAAAACGGTGAAAGCTCAAAAAACGCAGCGAATTACCTTTCAATTCTGGACTTTCTAGCCGAAAACGGCTTTACACGCAAGGACGTGGTTGTCGCTCTCGGAGGCGGCGTAGTCGGAGACCTTGCGGGCTTCGCGGCGGCGACCTATATGCGCGGAACTCGTTTTGTTCAGATACCGACGACGCTGCTCGCCGCCGTTGATTCCTCAGTCGGAGGAAAGACAGCAATAGACCTTGAATCCGGAAAAAATCTTGTCGGAGCCTTCTTTCAGCCGGACTTCGTGCTCTGCGACTATAAAACACTTTACACTCTCGATGAAGAGGTTTTTCGCGCCGGCTGCGCCGAAATTATCAAGTACGGCGTCATCTGGGATAAGGAGCTCTTCGAGCTTTTAAAGCAGCCGATGGACGACAGAATAGAGGAAATAATCTCACGCTGCGTCGCGATTAAGCGCGATGTAGTTAACGAGGACGAATGCGATAACGGCATACGCCAGATACTCAATTTCGGGCACACGGCAGGGCACGCGATTGAGTCGCTAAGCCGCTTTAAAACCCCGCACGGCTTCGCTGTTGCGGAAGGAATGGCGCTGATAGCATGCGCAAGCGCCAAAATGGGCCTTTGCACGGTGGAATGTTGTGATGAGATAATCAAAATGCTGAAAAGATATGAGCTTCCGACGGAAACTACCTTCGGCGCGGAGGAAATCTACAACGCGGCACTCTCTGACAAGAAAAGCAGCGGCGATAAGATTACTTTGATTATTCCAAGAGAGATAGGGAAGTGCGAACTGAGGGAAACTAAGCTCAGCGAGCTTAAAGAAATCATAGCCCTGGGTCTGGAAAGAGGTGCTTGAGTGGAAGCCATCGTTTACCCCTCAAATTTATCCGGCACGATAAAGGCTATAGCCTCAAAATCCTGCGCACACAGGCTGCTTATCTGTTCGGCGCTTTCTGATAAACAGACATTTATAAGCTGTGAGGAAAGCTCTGAGGATATAGATGCCACCGCGAGGTGCTTAAACGCCCTCGGGGCGAGGATTGAGAGAGCCGCGGACGGCTTTATGGTTAATCCGCTTAACCTTGATAATATAACAAAAAACGCCGTTCTCGACTGCGGAGAAAGCGGCTCGACACTGAGATTTATGCTCCCTGTAGCTTGCGCCCTCGGCGCAGATTCGACCTTTCTCATGGGTGGCAGACTTCCCGAGCGTCCAATGACAGACCTGATTGATGCTCTTACTTCCCACGGCTGTACGCTTTGCGCAGATGGCGCAGAGCTTAAAACCTCGGGAAGGCTTTATGGCGGAAGCTTCACTATTCCGGGAAACGTTTCATCTCAGTATGTCAGCGGTCTTCTTTTTGCTCTGCCGCTTGTTCAGGGTGGCGGCGTGATAGAGCTTACGGGCGAAATTGAATCGAAAAACTACATTTTGATGACGCTTGAAGCACTCGATGCCTTTGGAGTCAAGGCAGAGCGCGGTGAAAAAAGCTTCACCGTAAAAGCCGGAGCGAAGTACGTTTCACCCGAAAATGTAGGGGTGGAGGGCGACTGGTCAAACGCGGCCTTCTGGCTCTGCGCGGCTGCAATGGGAAGGATCGAGCTGAAATGCACAGGCCTTAACGCTAATTCGATTCAGGGCGACAGCGAAATTGCTGAAATCATTTCAAGGTTCGGGGCAAAGGTGGAAAAAAACGGCGACACGGTAACTGTAACACCCCGAGAGCTTCACGGTATAGAGGTCGACGCGAAAAACATCCCCGACCTTGTTCCCGCGATTGCGGCGGTTGCGTCCGTAGCTAAGGGCAGGACGGTAATTAAAAACGCCGCTCGCCTTCGGATAAAGGAGAGCGACAGGCTTTATACAGTTTCGAAAACTCTGTCTGAGCTCGGCGCGGATATTGAGGAAACGGCCGACGGACTCATAATAAACGGCAGAGAAGAGCTTAAAGGCGGCACGGTAGACGCCTGCGGCGACCACCGCATCGCGATGATGGCGGCGATTGCCGCTGCCAGATGCCAAAAAGCGGTGCACATATTAAACGCCGAGGCGGTCAGAAAATCCTACCCCGCCTTCTTCGAGGATTATATGTCGCTTGGCGGAAAAGTGAGAAAGGGAGACTGAGAGCATGTCGTCTTCATACGGGAAAAACATAAGAATAACGATATTCGGACAGTCCCACTCTGAGGGGATAGGGGTCTGCATGGAGGGGCTTCCGGCAGGTCTGAAAATTGATCTTGAGGAGCTTCAGGCCTTTCTTGACAGGCGCGCACCGGGCAAAAATGCATACTCCACAAAGCGTAAAGAGCCCGATATGCCGGAGTTCCTTTCGGGCATGGCAAACGGCATTACCTGTGGCGCTCCGCTAACGGCGGTGATAAGGAACACAGATACGCGCTCGGCCGATTACAGCGAGCTGTTCGATATTCCCCGCCCGTCTCACGCCGATTTTACCGCGCATGTTAAGTACGGCGGAGCTCAGGACGTAAGAGGCGGAGGGCACTTTTCGGGCAGGCTCACGGCTCCGCTCTGCATAGCCGGCGGCATCAGCCTGCAGATTCTAAAAAGACAGGGTATAGAAATCGCCGCTCATATTTCGAGTATCGGGAGCGTTTCGGACACAGCGTTTGACATGGTAAATGTAGCGGCGGAGGACTTTGCGGCGCTAAGAAATAACGAGTTCCCCGTAATTGACGCCGAAAGCGGCGAAAAAATGAAGGCGCTTATCGAGGAGCTTCGAGCCGCCGAAGACTCGGTGGGAGGAATCGTAGAGTGCGTGGCTATCGGGCTTCCGATAGGTCTCGGCGACCCGATGTTCGACGGAATGGAAAACCGAATTGCTGGAATAGTTTTCGGCATTCCGGCGGTCAAGGGCATAGAGTTCGGCAGCGGCTTCGGCTGTGTCTCTCTCAAAGGCTCGGAGAACAACGACGCATTCTATACCGATGGCAGCTTGATACGCACAAAAACAAACAACCACGGGGGAATACTCGGCGGAATAACCTCAGGGATGCCGCTGGTATTTCGGGCAGCGTTCAAGCCGACTCCATCCATTTCCAAGGAGCAGGACAGCGTCAGCCTTTCAAAAATGGAAAACGTAAAGCTCAGTATAAAGGGCAGGCATGACCCCTGCATAGTACCCCGCGCCGTTCCCTGCATAGAGGCCGCAGCCGCGATAGCAATCTGCGACGCGCTTTTCGAAAACAATATGGTAAGAGGTGTTTAAAATGGATTTAAAGGATTTTAGAGAAAAAATTGACGGTATCGACAGCGAGATTGTCAGGCTCTTTGAGCAGAGAATGAACATAAGCGAGGAAGTCGCAAAGTACAAGCTGGAAAATAACCTGCCGGTTTTCGATAACGCCCGCGAGAGAGCAAAGCTCTCGGATATATACGAGAGCTCGGCTGAGAGAATGCAGTCTTATACAAATGTGCTTTATTCGCTGATATTTGAGCTCAGCCGCCTGCATCAGAAAAAGATAATTAATCCCACAAACGAGCTTGTGGAAAAGATAACGCAAGCTACTTCAAATACCGACTGCGTATTCCCCGAGCACGCTTTGGTCGCATGTCAGGGAGTAGAGGGCGCGTATTCGCAAATCGCCTGCGAAAAGCT
>CAYQMY010000182.1:0-4595 GCA_964418735.1 uncultured Oscillospiraceae bacterium
TACTCCTCCATTATACCAAAAAAACACGCCATTGGCGTGCTTTTTTGACAGGCTGAAAAGGATTTGACTATTAATAAATAGTCAAATCCTTTTTTCATATTAACTAAATTTAACCTATTATTAACGAAAGGCTGATAGCGGCAATTATTCGAATCCTGTTATACTCCGTTTATAATTTAAAAAGGAGTGTAGCTATGAAAAGTAAAAAATTACTCAGTGCAATTATTGCAGTTGCAATTATCCTTTCAATCACTGTTCCCGCTTCAGCAGCAGGAATATCCGAGGTCACAGTCAGCAAACCCGTTAAAAACGTCATTTTGATGATTCCCGACGGGATGAGCACCGATGTCGTTACATTATCGCGCTGGTATAACGGAGGCAAAGCGCTGAACATTGATTCTATGGCTTCGGGCTTAGTTAGAACATATTCATCGGACGCACCGATTGCCGACTCGGCTCCTGCAGGAACCGCAATGGCGACAGGCTTTAAATCGCACACAGGCTACGTAGGCGTTCTTCCCGACGAAAATACAATGCCCGGCTTAGCTCCTATTGCCGACTCTCAGAAGCGTGCACCGGTGGCAACGATTGTTGAGGCAGCGCAGCTTAATGGCATGGCAACCGGAATCGTCGCCACTAGCGAAGTAATGCATGCAACGCCCGCAGATTTCACCTCTCATTACCCCAGCAGAAAGGAATACGACATCTTTTCTATGCAGCAGGTCTATCAGGGCCTTGATGTAGTTCTTGATGCCGGAACTAAATACTTTACCCAAGCGGGTAGAAAAGACGGCAACGATTTGCTCTCGGTAATCAAGACGAATTATCAGTTTGTTGATAATAAGGCAAACATGGATGCTGTGACCTCCGGAAAGCTTTGGGGCCTGTTTTCAGATTCCGCCCTCGCCTATGACTTTGACCGTGACCCGCAAAAGGAACCTTCTCTTGCCGAAATGACACAAAAGACAATCGACCTCCTTTCGAAAAATCAGAATGGCTTCTTCCTGATGGTAGAGGGAAGCAAAGTCGATTGGGCCGCCCACGCCAACGACCCCATCGGCCTTATCTCCGACTGCCTGGCCTTTGACGATGCGGTAGGTGTAGCGCTCGACTTTGCAAAAGCAAACGGGGAAACCGTCGTAATCTCGGCCACCGACCACGGCAACAGCGGCATGTCAATCGGAAGCACGGCAACAAGCAGCAACTATGACAAGCTCCCTCTTTCGGCATTTATCGATCCCCTGAAAAAGGCAACGCTTACAGGCGAAGGTCTTGAAAAGGTACTTACAGCAGACCGCAGCAACGCTGTCGAAGTAATGGCAAAATATTTTGGCATCACAGATCTTAGCGATAGCGAAATCAAAGCAATCAAAGAGACAAAAAACGGATCGATGAACTATACAGTAGGCCCTATGATCGCTAAGAGAGCGAATATCGGTTTTACGACCGGCGGACACACAGGTGAGGACGTCACGCTTTACGTCTATGCGCCGAAGGGCGTCGATCAGCTGACCGGCACAGTCGAAAACACTGACATCGCCCGCTATATGGAAAAGGTTTTGGGCATAAGCCTTAATGACGCCACTAATAAACTCTTTGTACCCGCGAGAAAAGCCTTTGAGGCAAAAGGTGCAAGCATCAGCTTTAACGAGACCGATAAATTGAATCCATATCTGGTAGCCACCAAAGGTCAGACGGAAATCAAAATCCGCATCAACACGGATATCGCTTATGTAAACGGTGTTGAAACAAAGCTGGACGGCGTTGCGGTGTACGACGGTATCGGAACAAACTATGTACCGCAAAGCGCCATTGATCTATTAAAGTAATTTCTGCTGATTTATTTTGATACGCTTCCCAAAAACATATATTTGAGAGAAGCAGGAGCTGACCGTTATGGTTCAGCTCCTGCTGCTTTCATTTTTTTGCAATATTGCTGAGGAGCTTCTCTCTTCCCTATTCCCTCCGATTAAAACCATTCCAACAATCACAAAAAATCCGCCTATCCATTGGATATAACCGGTTTGTTCTCTCAGAATTAACGATGACAGAAGCATGGCGCTAAGGGGCATCATACCTGAAAAAGCAGCGGCTGTGAGAGCGCCGCAGCGTTTTATTCCAGCGTACCAGCAAATAAAGGCGAGCGCGGTTACAAATACACCGTACCATATAAGGGCCAGCCAGCTTGAAAAACCGATTTCCGAAATTGCGCGTATTGGATGCTCAAAAGCAGCGGGAATAAGACATAGAAGCAACGCAATTCCTGAAACGACTGTAGTCTGTACGATTGGGTTGGAAGGTGCTTCCTCCCCTGCTGTCTTGACGGCAAAAGAGCGTGACAAGGTATTAAAAATGGATTCGCATGCAGCTGCGCAGAGCACCAGCGCGTTTCCTCCGATATGCTCTAAAGATAAACTGTTTCCGGGCGTAAGCACCCCTTGGATAATCAGAATTCCGGCAAAAGTTGCGACTACTCCCGAAAGCTTTCTGAAGCTGAATCCCTCTTTAAGTACGATTAGGGCAAGCATTGCCGTTATCGCTGGTGTCGCGCCCGTTAGTATACCAGCTTCACCCGCGCTGGTTGCACGCAGTCCTGTAAGCAGGAATAAACGGAACAAAAAAATTCCGCAAAAGGCCTGAAGCGCCTGAAGAAGAAAATTGCGAAGGTTCATTTTACGTAGATACTCTTTGAGCTGCCTTGCGCATAATGGAACCAAAAATGCAAGGGCAAAAAACATACTGACAGCTGTAATTGTAAACGTACCCAGCTTCCCTGTTACAAATCTTGCTGACACTACCCCGCTGCCTGCCAATAAAAATGCAAAGAACAGATATAACTTCCCTGTAAAATTCATATTTAATTGTCTCCCCAAAAAACTGTTGCGCTTTTTATATTAGATAGTATAATTTTACTTGTATAACTGGCTTAACGAAAGAGCCAGTAAAGCACAAATATTGAGGTTCCAGTTGGAGGCTTTATGTTAGGAATTGTATTAAGTCGAAGTAGCGAGGTGCCGCTTTGGCGGCAGGTTTATCAGTCTCTCAAGGAGCTTATACTTTCAGGTCAGCTTAAAGCGGGCGAACCCCTGCCTTCCACGAGGGAACTCTCGCAAGAGCTCAAAGTGTCACGAAACACGGTCTGCGTTGCCTGCGATCTGCTGATTTCGGAGGGCTTTGCTATCAGCCGTCAGGGTGCCCCCACTCGCGTGGCTGAAGGCTTGTGCTTGGAGCCCTTATCAGAGCCGTCTAAGCAAAAAACATTAGATAAGGTTGACTATGAAATATCTGTCAGCTTTCGGACGGGCAAGCCCGACCTAAGACATTTTCCCAGATTTCTATGGCAGCAGCTAATTAATCAAAGTACAGACAAGCTGCCACTGAAGGCTTTTGATTATTCCGACCCGCAGGGACTTTTGGAGCTCCGTGAGGAAATCGCGGAATGGCTTTTTAGAAGCCGTGGACTAAAGGTATCTTCGGACGATATATTTATTACTGCGGGCGCAACTCAAGGGCTGCATATACTTGCCGATATTTTGTGCGGGGAGAACAAAACTGTTTTGATGGAAGACCCCTGCCATATGGGAATGCTGGGAACCTTTTTAAATAAAGGCTGCTCAATTGTTCCAATACCTGTTGAAAAGCATGGGATGCAGACAGACATCCTTTATTCGTGCGGGAAAAGAGGTCCTGTTTATGTTACCCCCTCCCATCAGTTTCCGCTCGGCGGTATTCTTCCGGCATCACGGCGTGCAGCCCTCATTCGCTTTGCCAGAGATAATGATATTTATATTATTGAGGACGACTATGACAGCGAATTTCGCTACTCAGGAGAGCCCGTAGCGCCGCTTTATTCTATGAGCCCTCAGAGGGTAATTTATGTCGGCACCTTCAGCAAAACAGTTTTTCCGGCGCTTAGGATTGGCTTTGTAATTCTGCCTTTAGCCCTTCAAGAATTATGGCGGACTCTGCGCACCTATACAGATGTTCAAAATCCACCCTTTGAGCAGGCCGCCTTAGCGGAGCTTATTAGAACGCGCAAGTTTGACCGGCACGTTCAAAAGATGCGCAAAATATACAGCCGGAGACGGCAGGCTCTGCTGGAATCACTTGCGGATGTTTTTGGGAAGGACTGGACACTCTGCGGAGATTCAGCGGGTCTGCATGTAGCTATTGAGTTCCCTGGACGGTGCTTTGATGAAGCCTTTTATAAAAGGTGCCTGCAAAATGGTATATACATTAAACCCATTGAAAGCTATTGCATCGAAAAAGGGCGGTATCTGAGCAAGCTGCTTATGGGATATGGGCATTTGGAGCCCGAAGAAATAAAGCAAGGCGTTATGCTACTATCGGATATTATTAATAAGACCGAATAATTCCCATTAAGTAATATTATTACTTACCAATATAACGCTGGAACAAAGCCATGCTTTGTTCCAGCGTTATAAGTTATTATTGCCTTTTTAGTAGCCCCTAAATTGCCCAAAGATTAGGTTTCGTTAGCTATATTTAACGTAAAAATTCATTTTCTTAAAAATATGAATGAATAATCTGGGCTCTTGGAGCAGCCGGTCCGGAAGTTAAGAGCCACCGTTCCA
>CAYQMY010000183.1:0-4555 GCA_964418735.1 uncultured Oscillospiraceae bacterium
ACGCAAAGAACCGCAGTTTTCGCAAGCTGAAAACTGCGGTTCTTTGACAGACTGAGCCGCACCAATAGGTGCGGCTTTATTTTTGGGATATCAATGCCTTAAATCCGGGTTTTAGAGCAAATTTAACCAAAAAAACTAAAATTCTAAATATATTTTTAAACTTTTTATAAATTTTTATTTGAATAATGTTACAAAAAATGTTATTATATCGACTGTTGGAGTTTTTTGTTGGGCATATAGAAAGCTATATCGCTGATGATTATTTAGTATTTGAGAGGATTGATTTTTTTGTACGAAAAGCTAAATGAATGGATCGTAATGATCGACGACAAAGTATGGGGATTACCGCTGATAATCCTTGTTATGGGTGTCGGAATCCTGCTGACGCTCAGACTGAAAGGGCTTCAGGTGAAGCATCTTCCGAGAGCTCTCCGCTACATGCTGAAAAACGAGGCAGATGGTAAGGGAGAGGTTACAAGCTTTGGAGCACTTTGCACCGCGCTTTCAGCGACAATCGGAACCGGCAATATCGTCGGCGTTGCGACCGCAATCGTGGCCGGAGGCCCGGGCGCGCTCTTCTGGATGGAGGTTGCCGCGTTCTTCGGTATGGCAACAAAGTATGCAGAGGGTCTTTTGGCTGTTAAGTTTAGAAGAATCAGCGAAGACGGACACGTTCTCGGCGGACCGTTCTACTACATCGAAAACGGAATGGGAAAAGGCTGGAAGTGGCTTGCAAAGCTGTTTGCGTTCTTCGGCGCTCTTGCTGGACTTATGGGTATAGGCACATTTGTCCAGATAAACGGCATCACATCGGCTGCTAACAACTTCTTTGATCCCGCGAGCGCACATACTATAGCATTGTTCGGAATGAATTATTCAATTTCGACCGTTATTACCGGACTTATAGTGTCAGTATGCGCGGGTCTGGTTGTTATCGGCGGTATCAAGAGAATTGCAAGTGTTTCGGAAGTTGTAGTGCCGTTTATGGCTGTGATATACGTAGTCGTATGTCTTATAATCGTTTTTGCAAATATAACGAAAATACCTTCGGCGATTGTTGAAATAGTTTCGTCCGCCTTCGGTCTCAGGGCTGTTACGGGCGGCGCGATAGGCGCTATGATAGTCGCTATGCAGAAGGGTGTTGCGAGAGGAATTTTCTCTAATGAGTCCGGTCTCGGAAGTGCGCCTATAGCTGCGGCTGCGGCTCAGACAAAGCATGCGGCAAGACAGGGACTTGTGTCAATGACCGGAACCTTCATCGACACCATAGTTATTTGCACCATGACAGGGCTTGCGATAGTACTTACGGGCTCATGGAACATCGGACTTAAGGGTGTAGCTGTTACAACAAAGGCTTTTCAGATTGGACTTCCGTTCAACGAAAGCGTGTCGGCATTTATCCTTATGCTTTGCCTTGTGTTCTTTGCGTTCACCACTATTATCGGATGGTTCTATTACAGCTCCCGCTGCCTTGAGTACCTCTCAAACGGCAAGCAGAAGGTTGTAAAGATTTTTGGATGGGTATACATTCTTGCGGTGTTCATTGGCCCGTACATGACTGTTGAGGCCGTCTGGAACATCTCCGACATATTCAACGCTCTTATGGCGTTCCCCAACCTGATTGCGCTTATCTTCCTGAATGGCGTAGTTGTAAAGGAAACCAGAGAGTACTTCGCTCAGATAAAAGGAAAAGACGAATAAGCCGGAATTAATCAAAACATAATTGACAGCCCTTCAGACACAGAGCGATATGCTTGAGTCTGAAGGGCTATGTTAAAATGGACTTGTTATATTGTTGAACACGTAATATAATTGAATCCAGCTTATTATAGAAGGTGTTATAATTCAGGTACTATTATACATAGAACTCAACATATTTGCTCTGGCTGTAACGGTTCTGATACTCTTTAATGCGTATCGCCAGACAAGCATTAATTCGGTCAGGCAGAGGATTTTTTTGGCTCTGCTCTATTCTAATGCCCTTATACTGATATTCGATACCGCTATGTGGGTGCTAGACGGTGTAAGCGGTGTTAGGGTTTTGAATGGATTTGTGACTACCGCTTACTACTTTTTGAATCCCGTGGTATGCCTGATTTGGTACTTTTACGTGGACTATAATATTAACAGAAGTGTTGTGCATCTGAAAAAGGTTATGGTCCCTATGTTGGTTCCGACTTTGATTGTGCTCGTATTGGCTGTTGTCAGCAATTTCTACAGCCTGCTGTTTTATATCGACGGCAATAATGTCTATCACCGCGGGCCATATTTTCTTGTTATGGGAGTAATATGCTTTTCATACCTGGCGCACACCACGGCGGTTATTATAGCTAAACGGAAGATAATAAAAAACAAGGATTATATTCCAATGCTGCTGTTCGCTTTTCCACCAATTATAGGGGGAGTTGTGCAGGTTTTATTCTACGGCACTTCGCTTATATGGATCTGCACCACCTTTTCAATATTGATTATCTATTTAAATATTCAAAACAACGAGCTTTATAAGGATTACCTCACAAATCTATATAACAGAAGGCATCTGGATAATTATTTGAATGTAAAAACACAGGGCGCGGATAACAAGCTCTTTGCGGGACTGATGATAGACATCGACTCCTTTAAGGCGATAAACGATTTGTACGGACATAAATCGGGAGATCAGGCGCTGAAGTATACCTCCGATATACTGAGAAAATCATTTGGAAAGAAGGACTTTTTGGCAAGGTACGGAGGGGACGAGTTTATTGTATTTATGGAAATACGCGAAAAATCAGACCTTTCGGATGCGGTTAAGAGGCTTAAGGAAAATGTCGCTGTCTTCAATTCTCAGAAAATTGTGCCATATGAACTGAGCCTCAGCATGGGCTACGATTATTACTCCGGAAACTCCATAGCAGAATTTTTTGACCATATTGATAATCTTATGTACCTTGAAAAGCATAAGCACAATAAGATTTTGCAGACTGAAGACGTTGTTGAAGAAGACTAAATAATATTCGTAAGAGGGGGAAAAGATATGAAAACCTTGATATTTAACGGTTCGCCCCGCAAAAACGGGAATACTGTCACACTTATTAATGAGGTTGTTAAACGTCTTGAGGGTGAATACAAAATTGTTGACGCATACTACTGCGGAATAAAGCCCTGCATAGACTGCAGATACTGCAAAACGCACCCTGCCTGCTCGATAAAGGACGGCATGAGCGAAATTTACGAATACATTAAGGAGTGCGACAATATTATCGTCGCCTCGTCGCTAAATTTCGCAGAGGTTACGGGACAGCTGCTTTCGGTTTTGAGCCGTCTGCAGATGTTTTACTGCAACGAGGTTTTCAGAAAGGAGCAGCTCATAAAAAAGCAAAAGCGCGGCGGCATAATATTGACCGGTGGGGGAGACGGTAAGGTTACCGGAGCAATTAAGACCTCTCGCATCATTTTGCACCACATGAATGTGAAAGAGATAGCTCCAGAGGTTGTCTCGCATAATACAGACGTGCTGGAAGCGAAGGACGATGTTGCGGCTTTAAATGCTGCTGTAAAACTGGCGGAATTTCTCAATGAAAAACCTTAGGTCAACACTACGAATAGAAAATACCAAAAACTGAAATATAATTTATTGACAATAAAAACCGGTTTATTATACGATAAAATAAGCAAATTGTGTAAGAATAAGCAATTTAGGAGGTGTCCAATGGAATTTTGTGAAAAAAGCTGTAAAGATTTTATTGCGGAACTCTCAAGCAAGGCGCCGGTGCCCGGCGGCGGCGGAGCTTCCGCGCTTGTCGGAGCGGTTGGAACAGCGCTGGGCGGCATGGTAGGTTCGCTTACCGTAGGCAAGAAAAAGTATGCCGAGGTTGAAGACGAAATTCGCGCTCTTATGGTAAAGGCGGACAAGCTGATGGCTGATATGCTCAGGCTTATTGACCGCGATGCGGAGGTGTTTGAGCCGCTTTCAAGAGCCTATGGCCTGCCCAAGGAAACTGAGGAGCAAAAGGCTGAGAAGGATCGCGTTATGGAGCTTTGTCTTAAGGACGCCTGCTCCGTGCCGATGGAGATTATGGAAAAGTGCTGTGAAGCGATTGAGCTTCAGGCAGGCTTTGCTGCAAAGGGAAGTTCGCTTGCGATAAGCGACGCAGGAGTCGGAGTCGCTTTCTGCAAGGCAGCTCTTCAGGGAGCGAGCCTCAACGTATTTATCAATACCAATTCCATGAAGGATAGGCAGTATGCCGACGGGTTAAACGCAAAGGCAGACGAAATGCTCAGTAAGTATACGGCCCTTGCCGATCAAATATACGGCGACGTATACAAGCGTCTGAAGCAGTAATACCTAAATAAGTAATAAAAAAATATAAGGAAAAGGAATGTGAAATTATGGCACAGCAGTTTTTGGCTAAAGAAGTAAACGAGGCAATTGTTGAGGATCTTAAGGCTAGAATAGAAGTTCTCGCTAAGAAAAATGTTGTCCCGACGCTCGCAACAATTCGTGTCGGAGAAAACGGTGCAGATATTTCCTATGAAATCGGCGCAACAAAGAAGTGCACCTCCATCGGCCTGC
>CAYQMY010000184.1:0-4516 GCA_964418735.1 uncultured Oscillospiraceae bacterium
AATGTTTTTTAGTTTCATTATACTTATTCACATTATCTTTATCGGAACATTTTTTCTTAATTTCAATAAAAATAGCAATGTTTTACAAAATGCAATGAATGAGGATAGTGACTTCGGCCATAACATTGAAGAAAGAGTTCATGGCTAGAGAGTTGGAGTGCCGTGGTTTTTTTGGACAGTCAAACTTGGACTGCCTCAAAACCGACAGCATTTTTTGCTTCCCAAAATGCTTCTTCTACCCGCTCTATTGGGAATTGACATGCTTAATGCAGTAAAATATCGTGCAGAAAAATTTCAAAAAGTAAAAAATATGAATAAAAGTATGGGTATTGGAAAATATCCAATACCCATACTAGCACGAAAAAGGAATGAAAGTTCTAAGAAACAAGTATTTCCAGCAATAACCCAAAGGTACCTAACAGTAAGTTAATTGTTTGAAACAGGCTCGGTGAAAAAAATAATCTTCGCGCTGTCAGGCGCGGAATTTGTAGATGACGAGCCGATAATTTTTGTATCGCCTTTACTCGTTTTACCGCTCGCGTTAACTATCAACTTTTGATTGCTGTAATCACTGATATTGCAGAAAGAGGAGTTGATGTTGATTCTCCAGTAATGAGGAGTGCGGCTGGTTGTAGACTGTAACTGAGCACCTTCGGCAGAGCCAGGCAGCATTATATAGGTTTCGTCATAAGCTATTGAATACATGGGCCCGCGGTCTTTGCTGTTACTGACTAGCTTGATGTTGAAAGGCTTTTCAGGTCTTTCTTCATGGAGCTCCAGCCAGTATCGTCCTCCCATTACAGGGTAAACGTACTTACCGGATATTTGCAAATAGTAATCGCCGTCGGGCAAAACATCCCCTTCAAATTTGATTTGTTGGAGTTCGGTTTCGGGATTCTCATACTTCGTTCCCAAATAAGGCGCTCCGGGCTGGACGACCGCCTTTCCTGCAGCATCGTCCCAGTAGACATTGAACTGCGATGCCGTGCCGGAGAGCTTCTGCGCGAACTCGCGCAGTTGAATATAGTTCGTATCGCCGTTTATCAGCCGGGCGTCCGAAAACGAAAAGACTTCACCATTCATCTTGAACTTTGTATCGCTTGTACGGATATACTTTGTGTCTTGCATCTTACTTCCTGTAACCGTACCGCTGAAGGGCTTTCCCGGCTCGATTACGGCGTACTGACCGTCCCAGCCAACATTAAACTGCGCGACGGTTCTGTTAAGCAGCACTGCGATTGCGCGAAGCTGCAGGTAGTTGGTTCCATTAATCATGTACGCTTGTGTTACGAACTTCGGTTTTTCTATATCAGCTCTCCCTATGCCTTTCACCACAAAATTCGTATTGCTCGGAGAGGCGGAGACATTGCCAGTGGGTGCGGAAGGTTTCGGAGCTGGTGTGGGTCCGCCAAACTGAACCAAGGTTTCATCGTCTACGACGAAAATTCGTACATTGTAATATATGCCGCCCGTACCGCCCGAAAAAGAATACTCATTATTTACTACTGTAGAGATACTTGTCCCCTGTGAAAAACCTACATATATGGCATCATCGTACTCGCAGGCAAATTCTACATCCGGATACATAGGACCGCCTTTAAAAACAATGTCGTTATAAGGACGAAGGAGGTATGAATTGGGATATGTAGTAGATTCTTTTGTACATTTTATTGTTGCAGAAGCGGGAACGACAATACAGTATGTTGTAAAATAACCGTCCGACGCAGATTTATCGGCGCTGTCAACTGCATAAACGTCCGATATTTCAAGCGTGAAAGTGTCGCAGTTTATCGTCTTTGTAGTACCGGCTCCCAGCGCAGGCGCCGGCAAAAGCGTCAGTACCATACACAGGATGAGAAGGATGCTCGCGAGTCTCTTTTTCATAGGATTGTTCCTCCTGAAATTATTGTTGGTTAGACGAAATGAGGTATCTTGCTCTCATTAGTTCATTATAGCAGAAATTCCCTAGGATAAAAAACCGTTCAGGCCGAAATCCACTACCTTTCAGGCAAAAAACGGTTTTTTGGGAGATTTTTTTGCTAGGCTGTTATTGAATAAAACAAAATGGGAGTGGCGCAGTGTGCCCAATTTTATATCTTTCACTATTGCGAGCATAAGCTTGACAGAATGCAAATATCGTACGCGAATCATGCCTTCCCGAGTTTAATATTATCGAATGAGAACGTCATGTAAGCCGACTTGACTGCGGAATAATTTGCCTTTTCTACTTGGACCAAAGATTGCGAGCAAATTGTATCTTTTCGCTGAGAAAGCGTATCGATAAATAAAAAATAGTAGTCATTAATTTGGAGGGCAATATCAAAATGAAAAACTTAAAAATCATTGGCAAAATAATTAGCCTGGTCTTCTGCTTAAGCATACTCGCTGCTTGCGGCTCAGACCCGATTGCTGACGACCTGAAATCCTATGTGAATGATAAGCTTCCGGCGATACAGGCACTCGAAAACAAGGCACTCGACGCATATAACGCCGTAGCGGGAAAGAACTACAAGGATGACGCAACTATGATAGCAGCTGTTAATAATACTGTTATTCCTGCCTCAAACGAAGCACTGGCAAACGCGAAGAAACTTGCTCCCACTACGAAAGAAGTTGCTTCACTAAACGAGAAATACATAGCGGCACTAACGTCTTACAACAGCGCATATATTATGGTTAAGAATGCTATTGACAGCGCAGATGAGAAAAAGGTCGACAAAGCCAACGCACTGTTTGATACCGCCGAAAAACAAGACGAAGAATATTCAAAGGCTCTTTCAGAGCTTGCAAAGGCTCATGGGCTTGAGTTAACTGATAAATAAACGAGCATGAATCTGGAGTGCTTTTACGCTTACCCTACTAATTATCATAGCCGCCTCAGTTGCCATTAACGGGCTTCTGAGGCGGCTATTTTCATGGCTGTTTGACGCTCTTACTTTTATAGCTCACCGTTTCTTGATTATTTGCCAAATAGATTAAACAGCACCTGCGCCATTTCCGCGCGGGTTGTCGTACCGGTGGGGTTGAGCTTTCCGTTCGAGCCTTCAACCGTGCCGATCTTGACAAGGAGCGTCATGGCTTCCTGCGCCCATGAGCTGATTTGCGTACTGTCCGTGAAATTCGCAATCTTCTTGCCACTATCGCCCTGCGGTAGTTGCTCGATGACCTTGAGCGTGTTATACAGGAGGGTAAACATCTCTTGACGGGTAATCTGATTACCCGGTGCATACATATTATCGCCTATGCCCACTGTTATGCCAAGGCGTTTTGCCGCCGCGAGGTAGCCGGTGTAATAGGTGTTGCCAGCATCGGAGAAGTTGTCGGTCGGGTTCGCGTCAGCCTCGATGCCATAGGCTCTCATCATGAGGACGATGAAATCACCGCGTGTAAGCTTGGCTTCCGGGCTGTAATTGCCATTGCCCGTGCCGCTTGTGATCTCCCTTGCCGCAATAAAGCTCACGGCCTTGTTACACCATGCGTCGCTTGCCACATCGTTGAAGCTGACTTTGTTATATGTTACCGCATAGTTACTGAAGTGAGTTGTGCTGAAGGTGACCGTACCCGTGACGGCGTCATAGCGTCCATTCGGTATCGTTACGATGTTGCCGCTGCCGTCGATGTACCATACGACGATGCTTTCGGGGTTTAAAAGCTCCGCATCCGTTGGGGTATAGGGTATGCTGACAGTTACCGGTGCGCTCGGGTTGGACCAATCGGTCTGCTTGCCGTCGACGGACAGCGTAAGCTGTAACAGCGGTCGGTCTCCTATTGCGGACTTTACATCGTCGGGCAAGATGCCTTTGTCTCCATTACCGATAGATATCTCCGCTTTGCTTCCACTGGCGCCCTCTACGCCTGTGAGCATATTAGACGGTACGGTGACGCTTCCCGCATTGGTATCAAGGATTAGCGAGCCTTGTTCTGCTGCTGTTGAAAGCACGGTAACAGGAATACCTAACGTATATGTATCAACCTCGGGGATAGAAGGTATTGTGATCGTCGTTCCGCTCTGATTAAAACCCTCGGAGCCTAAATTAATTGTAGCTGTCCCGTTATCCGTATCGACGGTGACAGATAAGGCGGAGCCGGAGACGCCGTCTGCTTTTACTTCAGCGGTAATGTTAGAGGTGGGAGGTGTCGTGGCGGGGCTTTCGCCGCCTCCGCCGGAGGGCGCTGCGCCTGTCGCGGGGAAGACGGCAGTAATAACGCCGGAATCAGCGTCGTTATTGTCGCTCGTCGCGCCGGTTACAGTGAAGAAGTCAGCAGGAACGCCCGTCAGGGTATAACCCGTTTTCGGTGTCAGGGTAATGGTAGCCGTGTATTCAGTGGAGGCTGCGAAAGAGCTTGTAACCGCCGGAGCCCATGTTACCGCCCCTGTGTATTGCGCCGTTTCGGTGATTGTGGTAACAGGAGCTGCGCCGCGCACCGGCGCGGTAACCCCGGAGATTGTCGCTATATCAACGACAGCGGGGTTAATCACAAGACCGTTTTCAATTGTTACACTGAATGCGGCATA
>CAYQMY010000185.1:0-4496 GCA_964418735.1 uncultured Oscillospiraceae bacterium
GGGGAGGGAAGTAGTGTTCAAACGCGGCTATGAGCCCGAGAGCTTCGCTGTGCCGGAAGATTTAAGCTTTACCGCGGACAGGATAAGCCTGATGAAATCAGAGCGCATCAAGGGCGTTCTGACATACAGCGAGCTTTTTTCGAAAAGCAGCAAATAATGCAAACAAAAGGACCTGCCGCTTTAATCACGACAGGTCCTTTATTTGTTAATAACTTAGTTTAAATCAAGGTTTCGATGTATTTCGCTATGTCACCGACGGTGTGAAATTCGTTTACGCTTTCGTCAGTGATAAGTAAGTCGAATTCCTGCTCCAAAGTTGTCATCAGTTCGACAATATCCAGAGAGTCGGCACCCAAATCCTCGATGATATCGGTATCTTCTGTAATGGTATCCTCGTCAATATCAAGCTGATCCGCGAGCAATACCTTTATTTTTTCAAATACCATAATGCTTTTCCTCCACTATCTTTTCTGCCTGAAATCCTGCTTGGGCACTTTTGGCTTGCCGTAAGCTACTACAACACGGCGGTTAGGCTCTGCACCCACGGAGTAAGTGGAAACCCCGTCAAAGTCCTGAAGGGCGGTGTGAATAACATGCCTTTCATAGGAATTCATGGGCTCGAGAGTCATGTTTTTGCGGTACTTAAGAACTTTTGAAGCAACCTTCTTAGCAAGCTGGCTCAGGGAATCCTCGCGCTTGCTGCGGTAGTCCTCAGCGTCTACATTTACGCGGATATGCTTTCCGTCTCCGCGGTTAACCGCATAGTTGGTAAGGTGCTGTATAGCGTCAAGAGTTTCACCGCGGCGGCCTATAAGTGTACCGAGGCCCTCGCCCTTAAGATTGACTGTAAAATTAGATTCGCTTACCAGAGTTACTTCTGCGGTAGCATCCGAATCCATCCTCTTAAGAAGGCCGTTGACAAAATCCCTAATCCTTACGACAGAATCGTCCTGGGCCTCATAAGAGACTCTGATTTTCGCGAGAGAGGAGCCGATGCCCAGAAAGCCCTGCTTTCCCCTCTCCAGAATTTCAACCGAAATTTCGTCACGCTCAAGACCCAACTGGGCCAGCGCAGAGGTAATAGCCTCTTCTTCCGTTTTTCCTGTTGTTTCTATCGACTTATACATAAGGCGTCTCCTTATTCCTTATCCTTGGCGTCGCTGACTTCGCCATCGGACAGAGTTGCATCACTGGTGCTGTCGCTTTCGGAATTTTCATCTTCCTCATCCGCGACTTTGCCTGTGGCCAGGAATTTTTCAAAATCCTCCTCGTCCTTACGCGCCGCAGCTTCTGCCGCTTCCTCGGCGGAAAGCTTGGCCTTCTCGGCCAGCTCTTCCTCGGTTATAACAGACTCGGTGCTGGCGAAGCGCTCAGGATTGTATGCCCTGCCCCTGGAAAACGGACGTTTTTCGTCAACGGGCGGAACAATTCCTTTTTCAAGGAGTTTATTTTTCTCAAACTCGAGATCCTTTTTCTCGGACTCTGTGCGTTCAACCTTCTGTACTTTCTTTTTGCTGGTATTCTTATTGCGGGTGGTCGCGTTTTCGGCCTTAAGGCGCTCGTATTCGATACGCTTGCGCTCACGATCTTCTTCGAGAGCCTGCTGTCTGCCTAAACGCGCTGCATCCTCCTTATCCAGGATCTTGGTATAATACTTCGCGAGGAAGTAGTCCTGAATAATCGTGAAAACGCTGGTAGCTATCCAGTAGATACCAAGTCCGGCCGGCATAATGAAGCCAATCCAGATTGACATCAGGGGAGCCATAAGCATCATGCTCTTCATATTGCCCTGCTCGGGAGCAGAGCCGCCCATCATCGATATTTTAGTCGACAGGAAGGAGAGCAGAGCGGAGATGACCGGAATGAGAAACAGCCCCAGAACTCCCCAGGAAAAAGGCAGCTCCCATATTTTCCACTGGGGAATCTCGGCCAGATTCAGACCGAGGAAGGAGAAGTCAAGCTTTATTACCTGAGGCACAGATGCCTTAACGGCATCAAAGCTCTGAAAAATCTGCTGAGCCATTGTTATCTCGTTATATGCGCCGCTGGTGGCGGAATACCCGAGACCGGTTAAGACACCGGAAACAGTGTCAATCTGCTCCTTTGAAAGGTGCATGAGGTAGGTAAGCGGCTGCCTGATAACGCTGTACAGTCCGATAAGAATCGGGAAGGGTATAAGCGACCAGACGCATCCGCCCATCATTTTTACGTCGTTGTCCTTATAAAGCTTCTGAACTTCCTCGTTATACTTTGCCTTGTTGCCGGCATAACGTTTTTCAAGCTCCTTCATTTTGGGCTGAAGGCGGGCGGTTTTCATTGTGCCCTTTTTGCTCTTCATCGAAAAATAGAGAAGAACAAGCTTTATTAAAAGGGAAAACAGAATAAGGGCCAAGCCGTAGTTTTTAAAAACATCGTAGAGAGCGAGCAGCAACCACGCGAAGGGGTATAGAATATATGACATTGCGGCCTCCCTTGCACGCCAAAGCACGTGCATATTGGTTTTTTCTTAAGATAATCGCCGGGTACTCAGGGTACGGGGTCATAACCTCCCTTGTGGAAAGGGTGGCACTTCAGAAAACGTTTTAAAGCAAGCCATGAGCCTTTAAGCGCCCCATGCTTCTCCAGCGCTTCAAGCGCATAGGCGGAACAGGTGGGCGTAAATCGGCAGCATGGCGGCCTTGCCGGGGAAATGTATCCTCGGTAAAATTTTACGAGCGCTATTAAAATCTTTTTCATGTCAGTTACCGGCTTTTCCGGCGGGCTTATAAAGCCCCATACGCGCCGCGAGAGCAAGAAAATCGGCGGACAATTCAGAATATGGCGCATATCGGCTTTTTATTCTTGCCACGACGACAATATCCCAGCCATGGGCAAAGCGGCCCTCGCTTAACCTGTAGGTTTCGCGCAGGCGGCGGCGCAGCTTGTTCCGGTGAACTGCCTTGCCGACCTTTTTGCTCACAGTTATCCCAAGACGGTTGCCCGGCCTGCCGTTTTTTCTGCAGTACACAACCAAAAGCTGAGACGCAGCGCTTTTGCCCTTATTATATAGCCTGCGAAATTCAAAGTTATTTTTCAGCGACTCCGTAAATTCCAAGTTCAGGACTCCGTTTTCTTTTAAGCTGAAAGTTTGGCACGGGATTTAGCACGACGGCGTGCGAGAACCTTACGGCCGTTCTTTGTAGCCATTCTTTGACGGAAACCGTGGACCTTTGAGCGCTGGCGCTTTTTCGGCTGATATGTGCGAAGCATGGGCAAACACCTCCTGAAAATAATACTCAACAACGGCAATAAGCCGCCGTAGTTTGCAATTTATGCTGTTTGTGTAAAGCATAGCAACATATTGTACATTATTTTAAAGACCAATGTCAACATTTTTTTGGACGAGCACTCTGTTGCACCTAATCCTTGCAAATCTGCTCGCTATTTTCGTGCAATACAGCGTTCCAGCCCTTGGCAATACAAGAAGTATTACCTGCGGTCTGCGCCTCGTCTTGCACAAAAATATCATCGCATCTTTAGCAAGTCTCAGGCGCAACAGAGTGCTAGTGTGGATAGTTAATCGTTTCCTTTAATATTTTAGGCTTTTATCCGCATAATACAAGGGATATTTAAAGCTGAATCGCAATAAAGCAGACGCTAAAAATAGGTAATTATATTACTGTTTTTGACCGATATTAGCGGCTTTTTGTCGAATGCTCAGGTATGACAGTATTTCCTAAAAGCAGACATAATAAAAGCTTTTTGCATCCTTGCTTTTATAAGCGATTCAAAGTATAATAATGTCTGTTGAATAAAGAGCTATGCAGTTTATTCTCGCGGTAAAACCGCGAAATTTCATCAAAAACAGCCGCAGGTGCTGCTTTTAAGATATTCAGCAATTATCCAGGAGGTGGATTTTTTGTCGGTTAATATACTCGCGGTCGGTGACATAGCCGGCAGGTCCGGGCTTGAAATGCTGGCGAGAAGGCTACGCAGTATAATTAGGCTTGAAAATATCCGCTTTACTGTCGTAAATGGGGAAAACGCGGCCGGTATCGGCATAACCTCCTCGCAGGCGAGAGATATTTTATCTGCCGGTGCGGACGTCGTTACCCTCGGAAACCATACCTGGGGCAAGCAGGAGATTTGCGACACGCTTGACGATGTGCAGTATATTCTGCGCCCAGCTAATTTTGCGCCGCAGGTTCCCGGGCGCGGCTTCGGAGTATTCGGGACAAGCTTCGGGGATGTGCTTGTAATAAACCTAATCGGGCGCTGTAATATGGATTTCGGGCCCGACAATCCGTTTTTTGAAGCTGACAGGATTATAAAGAATTCTGAGGCTAAAGTTATACTTGTTGATTTCCACGCGGAGGCGACGAGCGAGAAGCTCGCGCTGGCAAACTATCTTGACGGACGGATTTCGGCGCTTTGGGGTACGCATACACATGTTCAGACCTCTGACGCCTGCGTTTTGCCGCGCGGCACCGGATATATTACTGATCTCGGCATGACCG
>CAYQMY010000186.1:0-4453 GCA_964418735.1 uncultured Oscillospiraceae bacterium
GTCAAATCGGCTAAAAAGCGCAGAGAATACTTTGTGTATTCACGAGCATTTTTGGACGATTTGGCGGAAAACATGCAAGCAAGCGCGTGCTTAAGGCTATGCCGCGAACTCGGCGGTGTTGCCCTAGTTTTTTTGTTTAAGAATGTCAACGCCGAATGACTTCAGCATTATACCGAGTCTGCAAACGGGTAGGCCCATGACGTTGAAAAAGTCGCCGTCAATGCCCTTTACCAGCAGCGCCCCAAGCCCCTGCGCTCCATAAGCGCCGGCCTTATCCATCGGCTCTCCCGTCGCTATATAGGCCGATATCTCCTCGTCGCTAAGCTCGCGGAAAAGCACATCAGATGCCTCCGCTTCGCAAATCTCGTTTCCGCCATAGATTATTGCGACGCCGGTATAAACGGTGTGCTTTCTTCCCGAAAGCCTTCGAAGCATTAGTGCGGCCTCCTGCTCGTTTTCAGGTTTTCCCAAAAAGTCTCCGTCAAGGCAAACGAGCGTGTCCGCCGCGATTACAAGTGATTGTCCGCCTGATTTCGCCGCTACCTCGCGCGCCTTGCAGCGCGCTATCTCACAGACGGTTTCGGGCGGATTTAGTCCCTCCGGCAATATTTCCGGGTCGCCCGACGGGATAACCGCAAAGTCCCTGAAGCCCAGCATTTCAAGAAGCTCGCGCCGCCTCGGCGACTTTGATGCAAGAATTATGTCCAATGTTATGACTGTTCCTTTCGCAGGCGTTATTCGACACCGCGGTAATAGAGGCCGGCTGTACAGCCCTGCGGCTCGTAAGTATCAAGGTTCAGATATCTGGAGGCTATAAGCAGACACTCCTTGGCGTTCTCCGTCGTAAAGGAAAGCCGCTGCGCCCACAGCCCTATGTCGGAATAATCGCTCTCCCTGCCGGCAAGAAATATCTTCTTTGAGTTATATACGATGTTTCGGCACCCGAAGGTTTTTACAATCGGGAAGTTCATGCCCCGCCTGTCCCTAAGGTGCGGGGAATTGTCGCAGGAGCAGACCCCAAGCGAGCTCTTTACCACACAGTTTTCAGTTATCATCACAGGAATCCGCCCATAGGTTATTATCTCGGTGTCTATGCTTTTCGAAATATCCCTTATCTGCGCAAGCCGAAGCTCAAAGGAGAGCGCCGCTGAAATAAGCCCGCTTTCGCGCAGCGTTCGCAGTGACTCCGAATTTACTATATTGAGGCCGGTATCTCCCCTGAGTATAAACCCGTTTTCCTTTGCAAGCCTTATATGTCCAAGGTTTCCCACAAGAGCGACGGATATTCCGGCGGCCTTGACCTTTTCAAGCATTTTGTTAACCTGCTTTTGCTCATCGTCGTGTATTACGGGAGGAAAGCTGACCGCCACCTCGGTAACGCCGTTTTCAATGAATGGCACGACTCGGCGCATATTGCTGTAAAGCTCCTCAAGCGGCACATAAAGCACCGCGGGCTTAAGGGAAGCAAGCTCCGGCGTCAGCTGCTGCGCCGACGCAACGGACATGGTCATCTCAGGCGCTGCCAAGGGGTTGTCGTACACAGGGCCGTATTGATATTCAAGGTACCTTCTCTTTGGAAGCCTGGCTCTGCTTTCAGACAGCGCGTCCAGCAAGTCACGGCGCAATACATTTAGTTCGGAAACAGGAAGAAACAGTCCCCTGTCGACAATACAGTTTACTTTTTCGGCAAAGTAAGGCGTTCCGCCTGTTTTTGACAGCTGGGCCGACGCGGCCTCCTCTGTCAGCTCCTTCGAAAGAGCCTCCTGCGGAATCGGGCCGTGAACGGTCAGTCGGTTTCCACTGTTATCCTCGACTCCGAGCCGCACCTGCTGGTGCCTTTTTATCACGCAGTAAAAGCGGACAGGAACGTTCTCGGAATCTCCGCCGCTGTAAGCACGTTTGACTTCGGCAAAAATCGCAGGTTCCTTTTTGTCCTGCTCCTCTCTGATGCCGAACATTTCAGGGCCCTTATTGCTCATAAAGTATCCGTCGGTAAAGCCCTGACGCGAAAACGCGAGCTCAAGATCGGAAAGCTCCTTTTTCGTCGGGTTTTTTCCTTCCCTTATCGCCTTGGAATATATCCCCGTCACTATTGCCACATATTCAGGGCGGCGCATTCTGCCCTCAATCTTCAGGCAGGTAACACCGCATTTTTCAAGGTCCTTAATGTGCTCAACAAGGCAGAGATCCTTTAGGCTGAGCGGATAATCGCTCGCCTTCTGCCCGATACCGTAATTGAGTCGACAGGGCTGTGCGCACAGGCCCCTGTTGCCGCTCCTGCGTCCGATAACCGAGCTCATGTAGCATTGGCCCGAATAGCTCATGCAAAGCGCTCCGTGGCAGAAGGCTTCAACCTCAATAGGTGAATTTCTGCAGATATAGGCTATCTTTTCCCGTGAAAGCTCGCGTGCCAAAACGACTCTTGAGGCACCGAGCTCCGCCACCTTTTTTACTCCATCGAGATTATGCACGCTCATCTGCGTGCTGGCATGTATCGCTATATCCGGAAACGCTTCGCGAATGCCGCGCATAAGACCGAGGTCCTGCACTATTATCGCGTCCGCTCCCAAGCGGCAGGCGTCCTCGGCAAGGTTAAGCGCCTCGGGCAGCTCCCTGTCCGACATAAGCGTATTTATCGTAACATACACCTTGACGCCGCGAATTCGGCAGTATTCTGTTACAAAGCGGAAATCCTCATCCGAAAAATTCTTTGCGTTGCGGCGCGCGTTAAAGCTGCCGAAGCCCATGTATATGGCATCGGCGCCGTTTTTTACAGCGGCAACTGCGCTTTCCGGCGAACCGGCAGGTGCTAAAAGTTCAAGCATGAAAGTTTCCCCATTTCGGCGGACTTATTATCGTCCGCAGACAATATCGAAAATGCTGTATCCGTAAACGGCTGCTATTTCAGCATATTTCGGAGCTTCGACAGCTCGCGCTTCAGCTCGGCAACTTCGTATCTCGCCTTAGTCGCGTCTTCAAGACAGCCCTGAATTTGATTCAGCGCGTTTGAAGCTGTATCCTTGGATTTAAACAGCTCGTCCACTATGACCAATGCCGCCATTATAGCTCCGTCAGTCTCGTTAACGCGGAAGGTTTGCTTCTGTTCCTCCAGCTTTTCCTCGACGTACGCCGCTATTTTGCGCATGTATTCTTCGCTTTCCTCGGTTACCAGAACATACCGTCGCCCGCCAACCGTAACGGAAACACGGTTTTGCACCGCATCCCCTCCTTATCTGTAGCTTAAAATCTTCACTGTTTTATAACACCGCTGATGCTTTATGCACCGCGTCAAATCATCAACGTTCAGGCGCTTTGTATCCGAACGCAGTTCTTTCAAGATATGATAACATATTTCCTGAATATTTTAAACATTAATTTTGCTCAAAACACGCTTTCTCATTGCCTGCCCAGATATTATTTGCTATAATGTCAATACTCGAAAAAAGAAAGGAGCCGCCGAATTATGACCCAAAAAGCCGTCCTAGCGACGGGCAACGCCCTTGCGTTAAGCTTTGATGCCGCTGATTCTCTCATCGAACTTCGAGACGCAAACGCGGCTCTGCTTTACATACACATTCTCAGAAACGGCGGCATTCTCGATCCGGACAAGGCGGCGAGGGCGCTTTCACTCTCTCCCGAGGCAATAAAAACGGCCGCCTCGGCTCTGGAGCGCGAAAATATAATTACCGCAGGCTCTTCGTTATGCGCAGTTAATCAGGAATCTCCCGAATACACAGTTGAGGACGTAAAAACAAGGCTTGGGGAGACCCCTGAGTTTAAGGGCATCGTTCAGGAAACTCAGCGCAGGCTCGGCAAGGCTCTTTCAGGAGCCGACCTCGTCATGCTTTTCGGCATTTACGATTATCTCGGTATGCCCTCTGAGGTCATTTTGCTGCTGCTTACCCACTGCATTGAGGAGTTTCGCCGCCGCTACGGCGAAGGCAGAGTTCCGACAATGCGGTATATCGAAAAGGAAGCCTATGTCTGGGCGCGGCTTGACATACTGACTTCCGAGCGCGCGGAGGAGCACCTTCGCCGCCGCATCGAGAATCTGAGCCGTACCGAGGAGATAAAAAAGCTGCTGCGAATAAAAAAGCGTGAGCTTTCTCCGAGCGAGGAGAAGTACATAGCCTCATGGCTGGACATGAGCTTCGAGCCGGAGGCAATAGAGCTGGCTTATGACAAAACTGTCGTCAAAACCGGCGAGCTGAGCTGGGCATATATGAACTCCATTTTAAAAAGCTGGCACTCAAAGGGCCTTCGCACAGTTTCCGAGATAGAATCAAAGGATTCTCGAAAGGCCTCCGCGAACACGCAGAAGCCCAGCGCAAAAACGCCTACTTACGAGGAGGCGGAGCGCGTCAGGCGTTATTTAGAGAGTATCAAGGAGTAAGGGAAAGGAATGGTCATAAATATGTCGATTGACGGTAAGCTGCTCAGGCAGGCTCTTGAC
>CAYQMY010000187.1:0-4446 GCA_964418735.1 uncultured Oscillospiraceae bacterium
CGGCTTCATAAACCTTGACTTTGCCGACGTAACTACAATAATGAAGAGCGCAGGACTAGCGCACATGGGCGTGGGACATGCCAGCGGTAAGGGCAAGGCCGAGGAGGCCGCGAAGGCCGCTGTATCAAGTCCCCTTATGGAGACTTCAATCGACGGCGCCAGAGGCGTGCTTGTAAATATCACCGGCTCCATGGATATCGGACTTGAGGAAGTCGAGACTGCCGCAAATCTAGTCCAGGCCGCAGCTCATCCCGAGGCAAATATCATCTTCGGTGCCGCTTTTGACGACACAATGGATGATGAAATCCGCGTCACGGTTATCGCGACCGGCTTTGAGGATAAGGGCACCAAGAAGGAAGTCAAAAAGACCGGACTTTTCACCGGCGCTGCTCAGAACCAGCCCGCCGAGGAAGAAAACAAGCAGCAGGACGACGATCCATTCGGAGATATCTTCAAAATCTTTAATAACAAGTAAAACATTAAGAGGACGGCTATTGCCGTCCTCTTTTTTATTTCAGCCTAAAAATCAGGCTCTGAAGCGCAGCTCACAAATAAGGCATCTAATCAGATTAATAAGCGCAACAACCATCAGTGCGGCGAAGAATGCACCAAGGCCGACGATTATTGCTGTTATCGTGACTCCTATTGCAGCAGATAGGGACATTAATATCGTTGCAACTACGATCGTACCAAATCCACCGACAAGAAGTCCGCTGGTTCCGTGAATAAAGCACTCTCGTATCTGACTAGTCCATATAAAGCCGCATAGAACAAGCCCCGCCAGTACGAAGGCTATCGCAAGAACAGCAAGCCTTAAGGCTATTCTGGCCGTAACACTGATTACGCCGGTTAATAGGCCTAATGAAAAGACATATCCGGCTACTATTCCGATAATAACACTCGCTATTAACGCGACCCAGATGCCGGTTCTGGGATTACATCTATTACATGAATTCATATCAACCAATCCTTTTCTTAGAACATAGCTTTTATACTATGCTCACTATCATAATATGCACAGACAGTCTTTTTGCGAACGTCAAGCTTCTAGGGGGGTATCCAATACCCCCCCTAGATACGCGGCATACGCCGCGATACCCCCGGTCGCGCACAATTTGCACGGGATGAGGAATTTTTCCGAGAAATGAATTCCCAGAAAAATAGATTATATTTCCCTTCGAGGGAGTTTTTCGACAGTCAGAAACGCAGCCCTAGAAAGGGCTGCGTTCTTTTATGGGCAGAATATGTGTTTATGTGTTTTCGCGCATGGAAACTATTATGCATCTTATCAGAGCAATTAGGGAGATAATCATCAGCGTAAAGAAGAATGCCAGCAGTCCTACGAGAATAATCACTGGAATGCTTATTGTCAGTGTAATTGAAAGCAAAATTATTGCTATGATTATCGTGCCAATAATTCCGATCAAAAGGCAGCGGATACCTCTGCGAAGGCATTCGTTTAGGGGATTTGTAAACGAAAGCGCACCGAAGATAAGCGCAAGCTCAACAAATATTAAAGTCAATACCGCGATTCCAAGCAAGATCCATACGGCAGTTATGAGGGAAGTAAATACATGAAACGCGAACAGCACTCCGATAATAATGCCCACAATAAGACTTATGAAGATGCCAATACAGCACCATGTAATATTAAAGCATTTTCCGGAAGAATTCATAATTAATCACTCTTTCAAAATAATCCCCTTGGGTAAAAGAGCATAAAGCATTAAAAGACAGAGTTTTTAATCCACAGCTCGGTACATGATATGCGCTTCTGATTTCATGTGTCACTATGGCTCAGTAGAAAAAATTAAAAATATTAGAAAAAACTGTTGACTCTTACGTTACGTTATAGTTTATGATAAAATCATCGGGAGGTGATAAAGATGAAAATGCAGGTAAACGAGGTATGTAAGCTGACCGGGCTCTCCGCGAGGTCGCTTCATTATTACGACGAGATCGGGCTTTTAAAACCGTCCTTTGTCGCTGAAAGTGGTTACAGGTATTACGATGAGGATGATATTTCAACGCTGCAGCAGATAATGTTCTTCCGAGAACTTGAGTTCCCTCTGAAGGAAGTAAAAGAAATAATGAGCGCCCCGAGCTATGACAAGAAAGAGGCGCTAAAGCGGCAAAGACAGGTGTTGCTGCTGAAGCAGGAGAGACTCAACGATCTTATAAAGCTGACCGAAAAAATAATCAACGGAGATGATAAAATGAGTTTTAAGGAATTTGACATGAGCGCCATTGAGGCGGAGCAAAAAAAGTACGCAAAAGAGGTCAAAGATAAATGGGGCAATACACAAGCTTACGCCGAAAGCCAGAAAAAGCACGCCGGATACGGCAAAGAGCAATGGAAGCAGATAAACGATGAAGCGAACGAGATATTTAAGGCTTTCTCGGAACAAAGAGGGAAGGACCCATCGGATGCTGCGCTTCAGAAGCTCGTGGAGCGCTGGAGAGAGCACATAGGCCGCTGGTACTACGAATGTACTCCAGAGATACTGTCGGGTCTGGGTGAGATGTACGTCCTCGATGAGCGCTTCAAGAGAAACATTGATAAGTTCGGAGAAGGCACTGCGGAGACAATGAGCAAGGCGATAGCCATTTATTGCAAAAAAGTCAAATAAAAAAATCCGGTCAGGTAACTGACCGGATTTTTGTTGTTCTAAAAAAGTTTATATTAGTTTTCTTCCCATCAGGACACCCATGGCTGAGGACATCATAAGACCTCTTGTCCAGCCGCTGGAGTCGCCGAGGCAATGGAGTCCCTCAATGTTGGTATTGAAGGCAGAATCCATTTTCACGCGGTTGCTGTAGAACTTAAGCTCCGGAGAATAGAGCAGCGTCTCCTGTGAAGCAAAGCCGGGGACGACGTGGTCCACCGCCTGAATAAAGTTAATGATGTTTACCATCGAGCGGTAGGGCATTGCTGCAGTGATATCGCCCGCGACTGCGTCCGGCAGCGTGGGCCGAAGGTTAGACTGCGACAGCTCTTTCTGCCATGTGCGCTTTCCGTCGAGTATATCACCGAAGCGCTGGACGAGAATGTGTCCCGCTCCAAGCATATTTGTAAGCTCTCCGACCTTCTGAGCGTAGGATATCGGCTGGTTGAAGGGCTCGGAGAAGTTGTGCGAGCAGAGAATCGCGAGATTCGTATTGTTGGACTTTTGCTCCTTATAGGAGTGTCCGTTGACGACCGCGAGGTCGTTGTCGTAGTTTTCCTGGCTCACATAGCCGCCGGGATTCTGGCAAAAGGTGCGCACCTTATTCTTGAAGGGCTTGGGATAGCCGATGAGCTTGGACTCGTAAAGCACGCTGTTGACCTTCTCGATTATCTCGTTTCGCACCTCGACTCTTACGCCGATATCGACCGTTCCGGGCTGATGTGCGATCTTGTGATCCACGCAGAGCTTCTCAAACCAGTCGGCTCCGCGCCTGCCGGTGGCTATAATGACCTTATCGGACATTACCTCTAGCTCATTTTTTCCGTTTGAGGTTTTTACCCCGAGGCAGCGACCGTTTTCCAGTATCAAATCCGAGCATTCGTAGCCGAAAAGCATCTCAACGCCGGAATCCAGAAGGTGCTTTTCTATTGCATAATAGATATCGCGCGCCTTTTCCGTGCCGAGATGACGGATGGGGCAATCAACAAGCTTAAGCCCCGCCTGAATCGCGCGCTTTCTGATTTCCTTGACTTCCTCGCTGTTTCCGATGCCCTCAATCTTTTCGTCGGCACCAAACTCGAGATAAATCCTGTCGGTATAGTCTATTGTTTCCTGCGCAAGCTCCTCGCCGATTAGAAGCGGCAAATCGCCTCCGACCTCATAGCTGAGAGAAAGCTTGCCGTCTGAAAACGCACCCGCGCCTGAAAAGCCGGTGGTAATATGGCAATATGGATTGCAGTTTAAGCAGTTCTTGGTTTTGGACTTAGGGCAGCTGCGCTTTTCGATGGGCTGACCCTTTTCGATTAGAATTATCTTCTTTTTGCTGCCGAGCCTAAGCATTTCGAGTGCGGTAAAAATGCCAGCGGGACCCGCGCCGACAATAACAACATCACATTTCATATTGAACCTCCCAGTTATCATAAGTGCCATGGTTAAATATTATCTTTTTTGAGAAACCCCTCAAGTACCGGCTCCATAACTCGTCCGATTTTGTATTCCAGAAAGTCAGGGTCAACCTTTGAAATGACAGAGCCGAAAATTCTGCTGTTTGTGAAGTTTTTTTCGATTGTGGAAAGCATCAGTCTGAAGTAGGGAACACCTGGATTTTCGCTGCATGAAAGCCGTATTTTGTCTCCGATGAAGGTGAGCTTCATCTCTCTTGAATTTGCTATTTCGATGAAGGAAAAACGGAGCTTGAGCACCATGTAGCCGTCTTCATTTTCGGAAAAACGGCCCGTTGTGCCAATTATATAGGGCTCGCCGTATATATCGGCTGTGG